>JBAXLO010000042.1:0-26469 GCA_037134755.1 Bacteroidota bacterium
CTCATTTACTTCAAAACTACAATTAAAAAAACAAACGCAACCCGAGCCATCCCGAAAGACCTCACCCCCAACCCCTCTCCTAAAAGGAGATGGGAGTAAAACAATGCGTTGATTTATTTATTTTTGGTGGTGGATTCGCGGATTGCTCACTATATGTTAATATTAATATTGTTAGAATTGTTTTTTTTGCCGCACGTGCGGCATTGTTTTGTTGCGTAAATGAGCTGATGTCTATCCTAAAAACAACAAAACTCAATTATTTTTCTATAATACTTGTGGGTACACGGTAGCTGTCGGTAGGCAGGGAAAATTTATTTTTGTTTTTTCTTTAACAGGGAAGGGCGGGGTATTAGGCGGTTGTGATTATTATTGAAAATAAATGTAAGTATCTGAATAAAAAAGTTTTTAATTGTGATTAATTGTTTAATTTTGCGGCTTACTTCTATTGTAAATGGATTTGTCCTGAGCAATATTTTTAAGGGAATAGCACAGCCTTTTCGCTTAGAGTTAAAAAAGTAGATATAGCGCTTTAAAACAATAAAGAACAATTACTTTTTTAACAATTTAATATTAAACATTATGGACAGGCCAAATGATGCCAGATTAACAAAAGGAACTAGAATAATAGGTGTTATGGATAAATATGACATCGACGTATTAGCTAATGATGCTTTAAAGAAAGCAGTAGCTGAATATAGTGTTCGCGTAAAAGCTGCACAAGGGTATATGGATTTGCAGGTTGAGGATATTAAAGGTAATACTGTATTAAAACATCATTTTAAAGAACTGGCAGTTGATCAAGGATTTGATATATCCGGATTAGTATATGTATTTGCTATTAATACAGGTGATGCTGTGTTGGCAGTAAAAATGAAATTATTTATTAGTGATTTCAAAATTAAAGATGCTCTTCTTTTAAGTTTACTTAATTCGATTAAAAACGAGGCTACTACTCATAAAACTGCTTTGCTTGGTTATGGCATGACAGCTGATATGTTGACTGAATACACAGTTAATGTTGCAGGTTTTGAAGCTAATTTAAATCTTCCTGCTTCAGCAATTGGTGTAAGACATGATGAAACTTTAGGGATTGACAGGGAATTGGATGCTGCTGATGTAATTTTGGAAACTAAGATTGAACCTCTGATGCGTCCTTATAAGAAAACAAGAGTTTCTTTTTATAATGAATTTAATAGTGCTAACCATAATACTATTTTGGGTTCGCACAAAAAGAGAGTGGCTAACGTAGTGTATGGTATTGTGAGTTTTAGATTGAGGAATAAGACTACTATGGAATATATAGGTGATGGGTTGTTTAAAATTGTTGGCGAGGAGGAAACTCATATTTGTACTATTACCGGAACTGATTTGCTTGAAACTACTATGGGTGAGCATGAAGGAAAAGCTACTGCTATTGATTTTAATGCTGCTAGTGTTGTTTTTACTGCTACTGATGTGCCACAGGTGATTGAGATATTGATGGAACCTTTGATTTAGCGATTTGGTGATATGGTGATTTAGTGATTTAAGAAATTTATAATAGGAAGCTCTTTCAAGAAATTGGGAGGGCTTTTTTTGATTTACCCCACCTAACCTCCCCTAAGAGGGGAGGAATTTGATTCTAAGATATTTGATTGTTTTTGTGGTTTAATAATAGTCCGCAGGACTTATATATCAATAGAAATAAGATAAGATAAAATTATTAATTGTCCGTAGGACATATACCTTGTATATTCCCTGACGGGAAAATGAAGTTTGGAGTGGTTGGTTTTTCTTTTGATATTTATTCCTTATCAGGAAATATTGAAAAAATAAATCTAAATAATGTTAGTGTATGTAATTTTTATTACTTTTGTATGCCCTTAACATTGATAAAATATAATAATCTTTGTTTTATAATAAAAAGACGTTAGCCCTATCAAAAGCCAAGTTCCTGCGTCTTTTTCGTATTAATATTAAATATTAATCGCCTCCGGGAATTGGACGAAACATAAATAAAACATAATTATGACAACTACAAAAGATGTAGATAAAATGCAAATGGCAATTAGACATTGGGTCCTAAATATTATGGCATCTATATTTATAATTAGTGGTATTGTTTTTTTAATTAAAATGTGGTGGCTTTTAGGAATATCTACATTAATAGCTTCAATTATTCTTTATAATATTTCTAGTAAATTAAAACATTTCAGAACGGAATATTATAACCATCTATTGAAAAATTTAGAAGAAGAAATACGAAATAAAGTAAACAATATTCTTTCTGTTGAAGATAAAGAAAAAATGCTTATCAAATTACAAGCAGAGAAAGAAACAAGTGAAACTGTATTAAACGCTGAAAAAGAAAGGATCTTAAATTCACTTGGACAAACTACTTTCATTTTAATTGTTTTAACATCAATATTGTTTTTCAAATATGATTTTAAATGGTATTTTTCTATTCCATTAGCAATTGTAATAGGTGGAGTAGTACCTTATTTATTATTTGGTTTGGGTCTTTTAATAACAAAATTGATTTTTCATGAAAGAAAAATGTAATTTTACCATTTAAAAACAACAAACATGAATTGGGTTACAAAATTATTCAAATCAAAACCTTTAGACCAATCGGAAAAAGAATTTTTCGATGGATTACATGCCTTTAATGAAGGCAAAAAGCTTTGGTATGACTTGGCAACAAATAAAGAAAACTCTAAAGAAGAAAAAGAAGATAAAAGACAGGAAGCTATCATGCTGTTTGACAAAGCAATTGAAAAAGGAGTTGATAAATCTGAGGCTTTTTCACTTAGAGGTGATCTGCTAATGGAATTAAATTATTATTTTGATGCACTTGAAGATTATAATTTAGCTATTCAAAAAAAACATGAAAAAAATATAGCTGGTAACTATTATATGCGTAGTATAATTAAAGGTAACCTTTATGATTTCGATGGGAGTTTAGAGGATTTAAAAGAAGCTATACGTCTTTCAAAATTAGACAATGATGACACTAAATATTGGAATAATTATGCAAAAACTACAGGTTATGAATCTACTGCTCAATTTTATGAAATGTGGCTGCCTTCGGATTTTGAATTAGAGCATAATAAAAAAAGATATACAGATGATTATAAAAATGAAGAATTGAAAAAAATTAAAAGAAGAGATAAAACAACATAAAGAATACATGGAAAAATCAAAAATATACATTGATACATATTTTTCAGCTGACATAATCAAACGGTCTCTAGACGAAAATTTGAAAGAACAAATAACTAAAAGTTCATCTAGATTAAGACGTGATAACGAATCATGGGCATGGGAGCTTGAAGATGAAAGAGTATTTTTTGCAGAATATAGAAAACCTCACGAAAACTCGACAATTAGAAAATCAGACACGAACATTAGCATTATAGTAAACTACACAAAATTTTCGGATACAACAGTTATCGTTCAAGCTAAAACTAGGAGCGAAATTGAAAACGTCTTTGAAATTTTTGAGCAGAATCAAGGTCTATCAATAGTTCCAAACGAGAAAGAAATAAAATCACCTGTAATTTTCATTGGACATGGGAAAAGCTTACTATGGAGAGATTTAAAAGACCATTTAACAGATAAACACGATTATAAAATTGAAGCATATGAGACTGGAGCCAGAGCAGGACACACGATTAGGGATGTACTTGATGAAATGGCAAATAAAAGTTCATTTGCTATTTTAGTTATGACCGGTGAAGACGAAGACAAAAAAGGTAAATTAAAAGCCAGACCCAACGTAATTCATGAAATTGGTTTATTTCAAGGTCGACTAGGTTTTAGCAGAGCGATTGTGTTGTTGGAGGATGAAACTGAAGAATTTTCAAATCTTTTTGGAATACAACAATTAAGATTTTCAAAGGGAAATATAAGAGAAGTTTTTGGTGACGTTTTAGCAACTTTGAAAAGAGAATTTAACATTAAAAAATAAAAAACATGAAAGCAGACGTTTCATATAATGACTTTATAGGTACTGCCGCAGCAGACATTTCAGATTTCCTAGGCTCAAAATTCGGTGACGACTTAGATAGTTTCGGGAAATATTTTAAGGTTGACGAAACAAGATTTAGGGTTATTGGTATTTCCATTTATGGCACAGACAGTTTTAGTATATCGTTACTTTGCGTTGATAAAAAGAAAAGTAAGGATGGACATGACCATATTGTGAGTATGAGGTATGATATTGATGATGATAAATTAAATCTTAACATGCTTTTTAAACGACTTCATATTGTACTACACGAAAGAAGTGACAAAAAGTATCCAGACCTTCATTATAATGAAGAAGTAAGATTTAGTGATTTTCACGATGTTCCAAATAAGGATATTAACGAAGAAGAATAAACTATCTATACAAATAACAAAACTTAAAAACAATATAACATGATATTTTTTAAAAAGAGAACCAAGGTAGATTTAAAAGAATTTTGCAAACAATATTATGATGAGTATTTTTTAGAACTAAAGCTAACGCCAATTGCAGACTTTAATCTCCATTACAATGAATTAATTTCAGAGAAGATAACAGAAGTTGATAGTAACTTTAAATCAGTAGATTTTAGAAAATTTTGTCACGAGAGTTTAATAATTCGCTTTGAGCTTTTTTCCTTAGCTTGGTTTCATCATTTTGGAAATGACTTAGCAATTAAACAATCAATTTTCACAAAGGAGTATTTAGTAAGTAAAGATAAAGAAGATATTTGGGATGATGCAGAAGCATATAATCAAGCTATTGCTGCATCTGCCACCCATGGACATAACACTTCAAAATTATCTGATAAATATCAACGTCTTCATATAGCTGAAACGAGAATGGCTTTAGCTAATAAATATAATATTGATAGTATAGATGGTAAATGTATAGCAAGAGCTTTAAATAAATATGGAACTAATGCAAAAAATCGAATGTTAAAGGTGACTTTATTATACATAGGAATTGCTTTTTGCAAAAATTTAGATTATAAAGTAAACGAAAAAGCAATGGTTATTATAATCGGATTTTTAAAAGGATTATATGATGGAAGCAAACAAAGTTTTGAAGAAATAAAAATAATATAATATGGAAACTGAAGACAAACCTAAAAAACCAATAGAATACTTAAATCTAAATACTCCATTTATCAATAAAAAGATTTCACATGGTGAATTTGTTAAGGGGATAAAGAATCGTCAAATTTTTATCGTTTTTAATATAAAAGATATAGATGCATATAAATTATCACTGCCTAAAAGAAGAATCATTATTGCAATTATTCATTTAATAGGTTTTTTGTTACTTCCTTTATTAATTATTATAGCATCTATAACTTTTCAAAATTGGTGGTTGTTAATTGGAATAGTAATTGGCTATATTGCATCTGTTATGGCACATCATTCTTATTCAAAATTTGCAATTCTAATTTTTTTGTTTACAATTGGTGGTTGGTTTGCTAGAGGAATTCATCTTCAAGATTATTTTACTTTCTTTCCATTAATATATATTATTTCAAGTATTATTACTGATATTCAGAAAGAATACGATAATATTTATGTGACTGAATCTTTTGTTGAAAATGCAAGGACTTTTTATGAAAATGTTAATAAAGTTGAAATTGTAAATAAAAATTTTGATATAAATAAAGACTTAGATGATTGGATAAAAAATCAATAAATTTACAATTATAGACATTAAAATTTAGTAAATTATGGGACTATTTAATTTTTTTAAAAGTAAAAAAGCTGATGTTAATAACGTGAAGGAAATAATAGAAAATGCATCTTCATCTGCAAATGAAAATTCTATTGGGAAATTATCCCAAGTTATTTTTCAGTCTTCTATGAAACTTACTGACAAATCATATAATCTATGGAAAATAAAAGGAACTAATAAAAATGAAGAACAGACAATTAGATTTTCAATGTTAGCTGAAATTATTTATTTTTATTTGGGCTTTACAGATAGAATTGCATTTGCAGTATTAAGTAAACAGAAAAGAAATGAATTAATGAATGAACTTGTTTCAATTTTGCAATTTTCTGTTGTTGAAACTATTTTCAATGGTTGGGATGAAAAACTTAAAGACGATTTAAAAAAATATTTTTCTGAAGGATATATCGAATCACAAGTAAGATATTCTAAAGGGAAGGAATTAATAGATAAAAATGAACCTTTTAATGGTAATGGTCTTCTCTCAATTTTAGGAAGACAAATAGCTGAGATAAATGAGAGTTCTATGAATCCAGAAATAATTATGAAAACTATCGAATTAACATCTGCTTCATTCAATGAAATGCAACTAAATAAGCATATAGAAAATTTTAGATAGAGAAATAATAATTTTGTGAAAATATATCTATATCGTTTGAATTAAATAATAGATTACATTTCTCTAATCATAATTAAATCATGGATAAATCATTTACTAATGAATCAGTTTTTTCTTTTTATCCACCTAAATTACAAAAGCTAATTTATCTGAATAAAAAAAGCCAGATTCTTAAGCTTCTTGAGGATTCAATACAATTTGATGGTGGTATATTTAATGCTGATACTAATTTTCAAGAATCAAGACATTTAATCTGGTTACTTCGTATTGATTTACTACGTAAATGGGGGCATTATAGTGAAGCATTAGCATGGGTTTGTTTGGAATGTGAATTATATCCTGATAATGTAACTGCTATTGCACTTAAAAATCAATTAAAACGTGAGCTAAGATTGATTCCAACTGATAAGAAATTATCTCAAGTTCCAAATTATTCAAATGTATCATGGGAAGGTGTTGCAGGAATGCACGAATTAAAAATGATTTTTGAACGAGATATTTTACTTCCGTTACAAGAACCGGAAATTTATTTTAAATATAAAATCCCTTTACCTAATGGCTTTCTACTTTATGGTCCACCAGGCTGTGGCAAAACGTTTATTGCCCGTAAACTTGCTGCTCAATTAAAATATAATTTTATTGAGGTAAAACCTTCAGATATTGCAAGTATATATGTTCATGGTACACAATCAATGATAAGTGATTTATTTAATAATGCACGCGAAAATGCACCAACAGTAATGTTCTTTGATGAAATTGAAGCACTTGTTCCTAATCGTAGTGGGAATGATTTATCTCATAGTTATAGTTCAGAGGTAAATGAATTTCTAGTTCAGTTAAATGATTGTTCAAAACGTAAAATATTAGTTTTAGGGGCAACTAATCTCCCTAATAAAATTGATGCTGCTATTCTTCGTCCTGGCAGACTTGATAAAAAAATATTTGTTGGTCCTCCAGATTTAGAAGCCAGAGCAGAGGCTTTAAAATTATATTTACATGAACGTCCTCAGGATAATATTAATATATTATTTCTTGCTGAAGAAACTGAATATTATACTTATTCTGAACTTGAACAAATAGTAAATGATGCTGCACGTGTTGCATTAAACAAAAAAATGAATATTAAAACTGATGAGATTTTTAAAATAATATCGGAATACAAACCATTATTAAATAAAGAAAAGATTAAAGAATATCAAATATAATATAGTTATACCTGACAGGATGAAAAACCTGTCAGGAAAGTATTTACACATTCTTCTATTTATTTATATTTAAACCCGAGCTTCGGTTATAAATATGAAAAATCATAATAATAAAAATTAAAAAAACCTAACAGGAGAAATACCTGTTAGGAAAGTATGCCCCCTACCCTATCTTTTCATCCAAAGATTTAAAGCCTCTGCTTAGGATTTCATTTGCATTAATTACAGTAAGGAAAGCTTTGGTGTTAATTTTGGGGATAGATTCTTTCAAAATTTCCAGTTCGGGACGGTTGTAGCTTAAATTTAACTTAGCTAAAATTATTATGAAAATAATCATGTTTAGTATTATTAATAAGTAGTATCTTTGTAAAAAATATGGTTCGATGACAAAGAAGCAAGTATCTACCACAGAAGGATTCAACGAAATATTACTTTATACTACTCCAAACGGAAAGGTAAAGGTTGAAATATATATACATAATGAAACAATTTGGCTTACTCAACAAAAAATTGCAGATCTTTTTGGTGTAGACAGAAGTGTTATTACAAAACATTTAAGAAATATATTTGATAGCAATGAGCTTAACAAAGATTCAGTATGTGCAATTTTTGCACATACTGCTTCTGATGGAAAAACATATTCTACAAAGTTTTATAATTTGGATGCTATCATATCTGTTGGTTACAGGGTGAATAGTACTCAGGCAACTCTCTTTAGAATTTGGGCTACTGAAAGATTAAAGGAGTATATCATCAAAGGATTTACAATGGATGATGAGAGGCTAAAGAATCCAAATACTATTTTTGGCAAAGATTATTTTGAAGAACAGTTAGCCCGAATAAGAGATATACGTAGTAGTGAAAGGAGATTTTATCAAAAGATTACCGATATTTATTCGCTATGTAGTGCTGATTATAAAAAGGATACTGATATTACAAAAACATTTTTTGCTACGGTTCAGAATAAACTTCATTGGGCTATGTGCGGACAAACAGCAGCAGAAATTATTTACACAAGAGCCAATAGTAGCAAAGAAAATATGGGTCTTACTACATGGAAGAATGCACCAAAAGGAAAAATCAGAAAAACAGACATTGGTACTGCAAAAAATTATTTAACTGAGAATGAATTAAACAATTTAAATCGTATTGTAAGTATGTATTTGGATTATGCAGAAAACCAAGCAAACAAAGGGATTGTTATGAATATGAAAGATTGGGTGAAAAAACTAGATGCTTTCCTGCAATTTAATGAAGAAGCAGTTTTAAAAGATTCAGGAAAAGTAGCTCATGATGTTGCTTTAGCTCTAGCTGAAAACGAATTTGAAAAATATAGTATTATTCAAGATAAATTATATGAAAATGATTTTGATAAAGAAATAAAAAAGATTACTCTTCTTACAAATATGAATAAAAAAGAATAATAATTTCTTAGCTAAGCTTTTCATCTAAAGATTTAAAACCTCTTCCTAATATTTCATTCGCATTAATTACTGTAAGGAAAGCTTTGGGGTCAATGTCTCTAATATAATCTTTCAAAATTTCCAGTTCACGACGGTTAACTGCGGTATAGATAATCTTTTTGTCAACACTATTAAACATGCCTTTGCCATCTATAATAGTGCCTCCTCTATTAATATCTTTCAAAATCTTATTCTTTATTTCTTCATGTTTATCAGAAATAATAAACAATGTCTTATCGTAGCTAACACCTTGCAATACGGTATCTACTACCTTGCCAACAATAAAAATAACTACCCATGAATATAATGGTATCTTCCAATCGCCAAAAGCAACAATACTGGTAATTACAATAGTGGAATCGATCATCATCATTGATTGTCCCAAAGGCATTTTAGTATATTTAGAAAGAATCATGGCAATAACATCAGAGCCTCCACTTGTTGCCTTAGCTTTAAAAATTAAACCTACGCCCAAACCAATAACCAAACCTCCAAAAATAGATGATAATAAAACATCATGAGATAATTGTAAAGGATCAGCACCAAACAAATAAGTTAACAAATCGACAAAAATAGAAGTCAATACAAAACCAACAACAGTTTTAGTACCGAAACGAGGACCCAATATTTTAATACCAATTATTGTCAAAGGAATATTAAAACAAAGTGCAGTTAAACCAACAGGGAAACCCAATACATAATGCAAAACTATGGCAATACCATAAATACCTCCGGGGACAATTCGATAAGGAGTTATAAAAAAGACATAGCCACCAGCGACAAACAATGTGCCAAAAAAGATCAATCCATAATCTCTAAACCATTTCTTTGAAAATATCTTTTCGCTTTGTAGATATGCCATACTATATATAATAATAAAGATAAGAGCTATTCAGTAATTTTTTCTTTTAATGATTTAAAACCTTCACCTAAAATCTCATTAGCGTCAATTACAGTTAAAAACGCATTGGGATCAATAGAATGAATATATTCTTCGAGCATAGCAACTTCGCGTCTGCTTACAACAGTAAAAATAATTTTCTTTTCTGAGTTATTATACATTCCGTTACCATTAATATAGGTGCCTCCCCTATTAAGATCATTAATAACCTTATCCCTAATCTCATCATATTTATCTGAAATAATAAATAAAGCTTTATCATAATTAACACCCTCCAAAACAATATCAATAACCTTTCCGGTAATAAAAATAGTAATCCACGAATACAAAGGTATTTTCCAATCTCTAAAGACAATAAAACCTAGTAAGACAATACATGAATCTACATAAATCATTAATTGACCAAGAGGTAGACGAGTGTATTTAGCAAAAATCATTGCGATAATATCCGAACCTCCTGAAGTAGCTTTTGATTTAAAAATTAGGCCTAAGCCAAAACCAATCAAAACTCCGCCAAAAATACAAGCTAATAAAACATCATTTGATAAATTAATAGAACCATTCATCATTGTTTTAGGATCTTCGCCAATAAAAAGAGTTAGCATATCCATAAATACAGAAGCAAGAACCATCCCTACAATAGTTTTAATACCAAAACGAGGTCCCAAAATTTTCATCCCAATAATAGTTAGAGGAATATTCATAGCAAGACCAAAAGTACCAATAGGAATCTGCGGTATTAAATGATGAACCACTATACCAATACCATACACTCCACCAGGAACAATATGATAAGGATTAATAAAAAATACAAAACCTGCTGCAAGAATAAAGGAACCAATAATTATTAAGCTATAAGAATAAAACCATTTTCGGGAAAATAATTTTTCATTAGTTATAAATGCCATATTTAATTAATTTTTAATTGATTTATAGGTGAATATTAAATTATAAAACGTTTTGCAAAATTATCAAATGTTTAATAATAAATGAAAAATACTTTTATTATGTTTTGTATTGATATTTTTAGTACTTTTGACGAATTATTTAAAAAGATATTAACAATTAGTTTTTTAAAAATAAAGTCGTATTTGGTAACATTATTAATACTTTCGTCGTAGAAGAATAAAGTTGATAAATTGAATTGTTGAAAAATAATTACAATGAATTGATTTTTTTTTACAGACTTATTAATATTTTACGTATTTTTGCGTCTTGTAAATTAGGAATATTAAATATTTAAAGAAAGTATGATACTAATTTTTTTTAAGGGGTCTAAATTACTTAACAGTAAAACTATATAGTGATTAATTCTATTAAAATAAAACTCAAAAACAAGAATAAATTTGTTATTCTTATTATTTATTCGTTATTTTACAAATTATTTGGGGCAACTATTATGAATAAATTTTTTAATTATGAGAAATAAAATATACCTATTTTTGTTACTCCTATTAAGCGCAAGTACCTCATTATTTGCACAACAGGAAGCACAATTTAGTCAATTTATGTTTAATAAATTGTCTTTTAACCCTGGTTTTGCAGGTAATGACCAAAAAATATGTTTTACCGGTTTTGCCCGACAACAATGGATGGGCTTTACTGATGCTAATGGTGATAAAACCGCACCACAAACTTTTTTAGCTTCATTAGATGCTTGTCTTAATTTTAGTAATAAGACTAATTTCTGGAGTAGAAGTGGCATTGGCTTAGTAGTTAGTCAAGATAAATTGGGATATGAAGCAACTACTACTGTCCGAATTTCATATGCATATCATATCAATGTGGGTGCGGGAAAATTAGGCATTGGTGCACAAATAGGCTTTTTAGATAAAAAAATAGACTTCACGAAATTTGTTGCCATTCAACCAGACGACCCATTATTAGGGAATAAAGCAAAACAAAGTAATATGTTTACAGATTATGCTTTTGGTTTATATTATCAATTACCGGGTAAATTTTATGTTGGTATGTCAGCACTAAATCTATCTGAACCAAAAGGATTCCCTTGGACAGGATCATCAAATGGCAATACTGTTTCTGGCAATGCATATAGTTTAGACAGGACCTATTATTTAACAGGTGGCTATGAATATGTTTTCCCTAGCGATCCTTCTTTCGAACTTGATCCACAAATGATAGTAAAAACAGATTTTAAATCTGCACAATATGATATAGCAGCAATTTTGAAATATAATAATAAAGTATGGGGTGGTTTAAGCTACCGTGTACAAGATGCTATCACTGTAATTCTTGGATGGAGCCCAATTCCTGCATGGTCATTTGGATATTCCTATGATATTACTACCTCAAATATGGGTGGTGCAGGTAAAAGTAGCGGTAGTCATGAAATATTCGCAAAGTATTGTTTCAATATATCTTTCCCTACTTATGTTAAGAGTTATAGAAACACAAGATGGCTATAAAAAATAATAATTGTAACTATTAAAAAACATTTTCGTAAGAGATAGTCACAAAAAAAATAATAACTGTATAAGAAAATCGTTATGTATATCAAATCAAACTTCAATATGAGAAATGTCTTTTTATATTTGGTCACGTTATTGTTACTTGGAAGCTGTAGCAACTCAGGTAACGGTGAACTAATCGGTGTACAAGATAGACCTAGGTTTTATCAACCTGATCCTTATGGTACACTTTTTATACCATTAGGCAGTTACACAATGGGTGGTGGAGATCAGGACATATTTTATGCCAATGTTTATCAGTCGAAAACTGTGTCTGTTCCTTCATTCTATATGGATGAAACCGAAATTACAAATAACGAATATCGTCAATTTGTATATTGGGTTAGAGATTCAATAGCCCATGTAAAATTAGGAGAATCAGGAAAAGATGAATTTATGATCAGTCAGGATGATAATGGAGAACAAATTGATCCTCCATTTGTAAACTGGGATGAAGAAGTTCCATGGGATGATCCAGATTCAAAAGATGCATTAAATGACATGTACCTTCCAGAACATGAAAGATTCTACAGAAGAAAAGAAATAGATACTCGTAAACTTAATTACGTTTATTATTGGATAGATCTTCAAACAGCTGCTCAAAAAGATTATTCACAACCAGGCGTTGCTTCAGCAGGTGCTTTGATGGATCGTCCTCAGGGTTTAAAAGATCGTTCTGTATATATCAAAAAGGAAGTTATAAATGTTTATCCTGATACTTTATGTTGGATACATGATTTTACATATTCTTATAATGAACCTATGACAAAATCATATTTCTGGCATCCAGTTTATGATAATTATCCTGTTGTAGGTGTTAGTTGGAAACAAGCAAAAGCTTTTTGTACCTGGAGAACTAATTTAATGAATAGTTATTTAGAAAGCAGAGATGAAGCTTATGTTAATGATTTCAGATTACCAAACGAAACAGAATGGGAATGGGCAGCAAGAGGTGGTTCAGCACTAAGTCCATATCCATGGGGAGGCCCTTACATTAGAAATAGTAATGGATGTTTCCTAGGAAACTATAAACCTTTAAGAGGTAATTACGTTGACGATGGAGCAGAGCAAACAGTTATAGTAGGACATTATGCTCCAAATGATTTTGGACTTTATGATATGGCAGGAAATGTTTCAGAATGGTGTGCTGATGCTTTTGATGAATCAACATATAATTTTGCTCATGATTTGAATATGTATTATAATTTTGATGCAAAAGAAAATGAACCAGCTGTTCTTAAAAGAAAAGTTATAAGAGGTGGTTCATGGAAAGATATAGGATATTATATGATGGTTAACACCAGACAATATGAATATCAAGACACAGGAAAATCTTATGTTGGATTCAGATGTGTTGAAACTTATTTAGGTCGTAAAAAAGGTGACAATCCTAAAACAGCATCAAACGTTTATAATTAGAATTATTTTAAAAAAAATATTTAATCAATTTTTTAATCAAATTAATAACAAATTTATCAACTTAATCAAATTTAAAAAGTTATGGGTATAAATAACATTGTAAGAAGTAAAGGCTATAAACAATTCATGGCTAAACTTTACGGATGGGGAGCTTCAGTTGTAATTCTTGGAGCATTATTTAAAATCAACCATTATCCTTTTGCAAACGAAATGTTAATTGTTGGACTTGGAACAGAAGCATGTATTTTCTTCTTCTCAGCTTTTGAACCATTACATGTAGAGTATGATTGGAGTTTAGTATATCCTGAATTAGGAGGGATGTTAGATGAAGACACTAGAAAAGGAGATAAGAAAAAAGGTAATGTTACTCAACAATTGGATAAAATGTTAGCTGATGCTAAAATTGGACCTGAATTAATTGAAAGTCTTGGGAAAGGTTTAAGAAATCTTTCAGATACAGCCTCATCTCTTGTAACTGTTACCGATGCTGCAAAAGTTTCTGAATCTTATACAAGTACATTGAAATCATCTGCTGAAAAATTAGCTTCATTAAATGCAATTTATGAATTACAAATGCAATCTGCTAATGCTCATTTAGAAACAACAACAAAAATTCAAGTTAATATGGATCAATTTGTTGTTCAATTACAGGATTCTTATGAAAACACTGTTAAATATAAAGAGCAAGTTGATTCAATAACTAAAAAAGTTGCTCAATTAAATAATGTATATGGTAATATGCTTTCAGCAATGACTGGTGGCAACCAAAAATCTTAATAAATTATTATTAAGTTTAATCAATTATCAACTAATTATTAAATAAATTTTTAAGATATGGGAGCAACAAATTGTCCGGAAACCCCGCGACAAAGAATGATCAGTATGATGTACCTCGTGCTAACAGCTTTATTAGCACTCAACGTTTCCGTTGAAATTCTCAATGCTTTTGTTACTGTAAACGAAAGTATGGAGAAAACAAATGCTAATTTTGCTAACAAAAATATTGGAACTTATTCAATGTTTCGTGAAGCATATATAGCAAATAAAGAAAAAGTTGGTCCTTTTTGGGATAAAGCTCAAAAAGCACAAGCTTATGCAAAAGCTATGGTTGAATATGTAAATAAAATGAAATATCAGCTTTTAGTTGAAACTGGTGATGCAAAAACTATAGAAGAAGCAAAAAATCTAAATCCTAAAGACATTAAAAGGAAAGATAATTTTGATGTTCCAACTCAATTTTTTATTGGTCAAAATGAAGCATCAGGAACTGGAGCAAAGGGGGAAGATCTAAAAAATAAGATTATTGAATATAAGAAAAACATGCTTGATCTTTTAGATCCTAAAGAACGAAGTCAAATTAATTTAGGACTTAATGTTGAAGGTAATAATTTTAAAGATAAAGATAATAAATCACAAAATTGGCAACAACACAGTTTCTATCACTCAATAATTGTAGCAAGTATAACTTTATTAAATAAAGTTATTGCCGAAGTTCTAAATAGTGAATATGATGTTGTTAATCAACTTTATTCAAATGTAGATAAAGGCAAAATGGCATTTGATGTTATTGAAGCTAAAGTAATACCAAATTCAAATTATGTATTGCTAGGAGATCAATATCAAGCAGATATTTTTGTTGGTGCATTTGATACGAAATCAGTATTAACAGCTAACATTAATGGATCAACTATTGTTGGAGATAAAGGTTTAATTTCTTACAAAGCATCAGCTAGTTCAGAAGGGCTTAAGAAATATGAAGGAAATATTACTGTAAAAACTCCTTTTGGTGTTAAAAATTATCCTTTTAAAAGTGAGTATATTGTAGCTAAACCAAGTGCTACTGTTTCTGCTGATAAAATGAATGTATTTTATATAGGTGTTGATAATCCTGTTTCAATATCTGCACCAGGTATGGCTAATGAAAAAGTAAAACCTAAATTTACCGGTGCCGGTATTACAGCTACTTCAAAAGGTGGTGGAAAATATATTGTTAAAGTTACTGGTCCTGTTGGGCAAAAAGCTAAAATAGATGTAGTTGCTGATATGGATGGTAAACCTAAAAGTATGGGTTCTACAGAGTTTAGAGTTAAGAGATTACCTGATCCTTTTCCATCATTAGGTGGACAAGCAAACCAAACATTATTGGAACTCAATTTTGTAAAAGCATCTGGTGGGATACTTGCTAAAATGCCACCTGATTTTGATTTTGAAGCTTCTTTTACTGTAACTTCTTTTACAATGCAAATAATTGTTGGAACAGAAGCATATCCAATGTTAACTTCAAGAGGTAATAAATTTACCCCTGAAATGATGACACAACTAAATTCAAAAGCTAAAAAAGGCACAAAGATATATTTTGAAAATATAGCTGCTAGAGGACCTGATGGACAAAGGAAAATTCCTGATTTAAGTATAAAAATACGTTAGTTTATTTTTTATTAGGATAAAAACAATTTGATTTAAATTAATAAATTTTACAATGAAAAAAATAATAATAGCTTTATTGTTTGTATTAAATATTGGAACAACGATAAATGCTTTTTCACAAGTTTTGGACAACCCACCAAGAGATGGTGTTTATGATAAAATCCATTCTGGTAATCGTAGACCAGTACCAGCTACAAATGTACGAGAAGCTGATGTAACATGGCAGTCCAGAGTTTGGAGAGTTATTAATTTCAAAGAAAAAATGAATCAATCATTTTTTTATCCTAGTCCAGAACCATTACGCGATCGTATTAGCTTTATGCAAATGTTAATGAATTCTTTGAAGGAAGGTGCTATTAACGCATATAGTGATGAGGAATTTTTAAAAGTTCAAACATATGAAAGTATTATGTCTAGTTTTGAGAGAAGTGATACAGTTCAATTAGAAAATCTTGAGACAGGTCTACCTTATGATACTGTTATAAAATCTTCTATAAAATTAGATCAGGTTTATATGCTCAGATTAAAAGAAGACTGGTTCTTTGATAGACAACGTTCAGTTATGGATGTTAGGATTCTTGGAATATGTCCAGTTATGCAATTACGTGATAAAGAAGATAACTTTAAAGGATGGTTAGAAATGTTCTGGATTTATTTCCCAGATTCTCGTTCAGTTTTTGCAAAAACTGAGTTGTTCAATACTCATAACGATACTGAACGAAGAACTTATGATGACATTTTCTGGAAAAGAGCTTTCGCAAGTTATATAATAAAGCAGTCTAATGTATATGATAGAAAAATATCTACTTATAAAACCGGTTTAGATGCATTATTAGAAGCTGATAAAATTAAAGATGGCATTTTTTCAATGGAACATGATCTTTGGGAATTATAATATCTCATAAGAATATAAAATAAAAAAGCCTCTGATTTATCAGGGGCTTTTTTATTTATATAGATTTACGATCAAATATAATATTGAATAATAAAACAATAGTGCTGCTGTGGTATTGCCTCTCATATTTGCTCATAAATAACATATTAAGAAACACTAATGATTCATTAATATCCATGGATTACTACTCAAGATACTTGGGAAGCTCCTCAAAATGTATGAGAAGCTCATCAAAAAGCGCCGGTGTCTCCTCAAGATACATAGGAAGATCCTCAATTTATGTTGGTGACTTCTTACATGGATCGGTAAGTCCTCAGAATTGACAAGGATAATTTGGGTGTAATAATGAAAATTTAAAAATCAAAAAAAAACTCGCTTCAATAAGAAACGAGTTTTCAAATATTTTTTTAAATAATATTTATTGATTAATTCTCATCTTATAAAATGAACGATATACAAAATATAAAGCTACTGCTAAAAAAACAATGCCTACATAATGTGCAATCGGTCTAAATGATTCTGAAATTGCAATTTCCATTGCTAATAATCCAAATAAAGTAGTAAACTTAATAATAGGATTAAGAGCTACAGAAGAAGTATCTTTAAATGGATCGCCTACTGTGTCGCCAACAACTGAAGCAGCATGTAATTCAGTTCCTTTTTCTTTCATATCTACTTCTATCACTTTCTTAGCATTATCCCATGCTCCACCTGCATTAGCCATAAAGATTGCTTGGTATAAACCAAAGAATGCAATAGAGATTAGATAACTAACAAATAAAGAAACAGGAGCAGCATATTTTAGTTTTTCAGCATCAGCCATATCAGCTCTAAGACCAACAGGAGAAGCTAAGAACGCAAAAGCTAAAGCAAATGAGAAAATAGCGACAAATATGTTGAACATACCTTTTTGAGCATATTGTGTACATATTTTTACTACTGCTCTAGATTTTTCAACGTCAGCTTTTTTAGGAGCATTTGGATCTAAATTAATATGTTCTTTAATATAGGCTACAGCACGGCTAGCTCCGGTAGAAACTGCCTGAATAGAAGCTCCGGAGAACCAATAAACAACAGCACCACCTAATAGGAATCCAAAGATTGAATAAGGATTTAATAAGTTTAAAACCATTTCAGGTTTGATACCTAATGAATGTTGGATAACTAATATCAAAGAGAAAATCATAGTAGTAGCACCTACAACAGCTGTACCAATCAAAACTGGTTTTGCTGTAGCTTTAAAGGTATTACCAGCACCATCATTAGCTTCTAAATAATGTTTAGATTTTTCGAAATCAGGAGTAAAACCAAAATCTTTTTCAATTTCAGCAGTAATGTTAGGAATTTCTTCAATTAAAGATAATTCGTAAATAGACTGGGCATTGTCAGTTACAGGGCCATAGCTGTCAACAGCAATTGTTACAGGGCCCATGCCTAACATACCAAAAGCAACCAAACCAAAAGCAAATATAGAAGGATAAATCATAAATCCATCTAACCCAAAAGTACTAGCATAGTAGGCAATAAACATTAATAAGAAGAATACCATACCTTGCCAGAAAGCACTGAAATTACCAGCAACTAAACCTGCTAAAATATTTAAAGATGCTCCACCTTCTTTCGATGCTTCCACAACTTCTTTTACGTGAGTAGATTTAGGACTTGTGAATAATTTAGTAAATTCAGGAATTAAAGCAGCTCCTAAAGTACCACAACTGATGATAATTGAAAGTATCCACCACATATCTTTGTTGCCTTTAATTTCAGGTATTAATAAATAACTAATAACAAAAGTAACTGCAATAGAAAGAATAGATGTAATCCAAACTAACCAAGTTAAAGGAACTTCAAAGTCAAGATCGTCAACTTTATCGTATTTTGCTTTACTAATAACATTATTGATACCAAAAGAAACGATAGATGTGATAATCATCATAATTCTCATCGCAAATATCCATACTAATAATTGAGTTTGTAGTTCGCCACCTGTAACAGCTAATAAAATAAATGAGATTAAAGCAACACCAGTTACACCATAAGTTTCGAAACCATCTGCAGTAGGACCAACAGAATCACCTGCATTATCACCAACACAATCAGCAATAGTACCAGGGTTACGAGGATCATCTTCACCTATCTTAAAAATAACTTTCATCAAATCGGAACCTATATCAGCAATCTTAGTAAAAATACCACCTGCAATACGTAAAGCAGATGCGCCAAGTGATTCACCAATAGCAAAACCAATAAAACTTGCACCTGCATATTCGCCAGGAACAAACATAAGAATAATAAGCATCATAATCAACTCTAAAGAGATAAGCATCACACCGATACTCATACCTGCATTTAAAGGAATACTTAACAACTTAATAGGTCTTCTTTCCAATGAAGCAAAAGCCATACGTGAATTTGCTAAGGTATTCATTCTGATACCAAACCAAGCTACACTATAAGAACCTAAGATACCCAATACTGACCATCCAAGAATCATAGCAACACCACCAAAGCCAAAACCAGGTTGTGCTAAATAACCATAATAAAAGGCAACAGCTGAACCAATAAAAGCAAATAATATCAACAAAAATTTCCCTTGTTGATACAAATAAGTTTTGGAAGTTTCAAAGATAACTTGTGCTACATCAAGCATTGATTGATGTGCTTTAATTTTTTTTACTTTAACAAATTGGTACAAACCAAACATCATACCCAAAATAGTTACAAGAAAACCCCAATATAAAATACTTTCATTTCTTATACCATCAGGGATTTTCAAGTCTGCCTCACTAGCAAAACTAATAACAGGCAAAATAATTGCCAATAAAACTGAAAACAGTTTCTTCATAAATAATTTCTTTTTAATTTATAATTATAAAATATTGTGCAAAGTTATAAAGAATTTTAATACTTTTTCAAAAGTCTTTTCTAATTGCATACTTTTTTAAAACATATAAATCATAAATTTGTTTAACAAAAAAACAGAAAGATGTATTAATTTGAATAAATGCAGAATTTATTATATCTTTGCAATAAATATTTCTAAATTACAGAAGCCAAATTACCATAAATTAATGGAAAAATTAAGACTAGAAATCGTAGGTTTATCTTATAGTCAATCACAAAATGGAGCTTATGCTCTTATTTTAGGAGAAACAGAAGGCGAAAGGCGTCTGCCTATTATTATTGGGGGATTTGAAGCCCAGGCAATAGCTATTGAGTTAGAAAGAATGAAACCATCAAGACCGCTTACTCATGATCTATTTAAAAGCTTAGCAATTGCTTATAACCTAAATGTAACTGAAATAATAATTCATAAATTTTCAGAAGGAATATTTTACTCTAAACTAATCATTACTGACGGAAATACTGAAAAAGAAATAGATGCTCGTACATCAGACGCTGTTGCTTTAGCAATAAGATTTAGTTGTCCTATTTATACTTTTGAAAACATATTATCAATAGCTGGAGTTGTAATTAGCGGTATTGAAAAAGAAACTGAATCCAAAAAAGCTTCAGAAATTATTGAAGAAGGAGAAGAAAATGATTTAAACAATTACACTACTATTGATTTAGAAAACATATTGAAAGAAGCTGTAGAAAATGAAGATTTTGAAAGAGCTTCACAAATCAGAGATGAAATTAATAAACGTAAAAAGAAATAAATTTTTATAATTCGACATTTCTTTATAACAATCGTAATCTTTATTATTTATTTAAAAACAACAACTTATTATGAGCATAAGAATCCGTTTAATCTTAATGAACTTCTTGCAATTTTTTGTTTGGGGTGCATGGCTAATTACAATTGCTAATTATTGGTTTGGAACAAAACACTGGGGCGGTGCTGAATTTGGTGCAATATTTTCTACTTTAGGCATATCTTCTATCTTTATGCCGACTTTAATTGGTATAATCGCTGATAGATGGATAAATGCTGAAAAACTTTATAGTGCTTTACATTTATTGAGTGGAATAGCAATATTTTATTGTGCTAAAGTTAATAACCCTGACACCTTTTTTTGGGTAATGTTAGTAGCAATGTTCTTTTATATGCCTACAATTTCACTTGCTAATTCAATTTCATACAATATATTAAAGAATAACAACTATGATGTAGTTAAAGTCTTTCCTCCTATTCGAGTTTGGGGTACAATTGGATTCATAGTAGCAATGTGGGTTACTAATTTAAGTGGGAACAAAGCAACAGAATATCAATTTTATCTTTCTGCAATAGCTTCTTGTATTTTAGCTATTTATTCTATAACGTTGCCCAAATGTATACCTCAAAAAGAGACTTCAAATAAATCGAGTTGGATTGAGTTATTTGGGTTAAATGCATTTAAATTGTTTACTAATTACAAAATGTTGCTTTTCTTTATTTTCTCTATGTTTTTAGGTGCAGCATTACAATTAACGAATATGTATGGTGATACGTTTTTAGATGATTTCAAAAAAGTCCCTGAGTTTGCCAATTCTTTTGTAGTTAAATATTCTACACTTATAATGTCTATTTCGCAAATATCTGAAACTCTCTTTATATTAGCAATCCCTTTCTTTTTAAAACGATTTGGAATAAAGAAAGTTATGCTCATGAGTATGATTGCCTGGGTACTCCGCTTTGGTTTATTTGCTTATGGCAATCCTTCAAACGGTTTGTGGATGATAATTCTATCTTGCATTGTTTATGGTATGGCTTTTGATTTCTTTAATATTTCCGGATCTCTATTTATTGAAACAAACACAGATACAAAGATAAGATCAAGTGCGCAAGGATTGTTTATGATGATGACGAACGGGTTTGGGGCAATTTCAGGCAGTTTTATTAGTGGAATTATGATTGATAAATACTTTACTGTAAACAACACAAAGAACTGGCATGGCATATGGGTTTCGTTTGCTATTTACTCTCTTATAATCGCAATTTTGTTTGCAGTATTATTCAAACATAAACATAATCCTAAAGAAGTTTCTTTATAATTATAATAAAATATTTTCATAAATTAAAACTTAAATTTCGGTTACTTTAACTTTTCAATGCTTAAATTAAAAACTTATATAATAATCATTCTATGTCTTTTTTCAACTATAGCTTTCAGTCAAAAGAAACGAGTTGAAAAAGGCATAGCATCTTATTATCATAATAATCTGAAAGGAAATAGAACTGCAAATGGTGAACGTTATAGTCCAACTGAGATGACAGCAGCTCATCTTACTTTGCCTTTTGATTCTCAAGTAAGAGTTGTCAACCTTAAAAACAATAAATCAGTTATTGTTAGAATAAATGATCGAGGACCTTTTGTGGAACGTCGTATAATTGATCTTTCTAGAGCTGCAGCTGATTCTTTAGATTTTATTGAAAATGGTCTTGCTCATGTTGAAATTGATGTGCTTTGTTTTGGAAAACCAAATGGAAATAATCAACAGCAACTTCTTGCAAACAGGAATAAGTCTATTAAACTTAATTCACCTATTATTAAAATAGAAAAAGACTCTGCTCATAATTTATGGGTATTTAATCAGCCCAAAACAAGTTGTTTTGTTAATGAAAAAAACGAACTAAAAAAGGAAAGTATCTCTAATAAAAACTTTACTGACTCAATAAATGTTTTATGGGCTTTTAATCAACCAAAAACTATTCCTGTAATTAATGAGATTAAACCATTAAAAACAGAAGCTATTAATAAGTCTATAATAATTGACTCAATAAATACATTATGGGTATTTAACCAACCTCTTAATAGCAAATCAAGTAAGATTGAATTGCCAAATAATAATATTTCAACAAATAAGAGAACTCCTAATAATATGGAGAACGCTTTATGGGTATTTAATCTTCCAAAAACAAAAACTGTTAAAGAAGAGATTAAACCTATTTCTCCTATTGACTCAAATAATTTATCATTGGCATTTGCAACTATATTCAAGAATAAAGCGGTTAAAAATAAACTTTCAAGCCCCTCTCCTACTCTAACAATACAAAAAGACACTGCTCAAATCAGCATTTCAGGCTTGGTATATGGGGTTCAGATAGGAAGTTTTAAACTCAGAAGTAACATGTTGAAATTATCTGAGAAACTTAAAAAGAATTATATTGATAAAATAAATGTTCAAGAAGTTAATAAAGATAGTGTTCACTTTTACCGATTACTTCTTGGGGAGTGTGTTAATAAAACAGATGCTGAGAAACTAAAAGAAAGAATTAAAAATGAATATCCACAGAGTTTTATTATCTCTTTTAATATTAAATAAATGAAACAATATCTAGATTTATTAAGTCATGTGATGCAAAACGGAACTCAAAAGAGCGACCGCACAGGTACAGGTACTATTAGTGTATTTGGTCATCAGATGCGCTTTAATCTTAGTGAAGGCTTTCCTCTTTTGACTACTAAAAAACTTCATCTTAGATCTATTATCCACGAATTGCTTTGGTTCTTAAAAGGCGAAACTAATATAAAATATCTTAAAGAAAACAATGTCAGTATTTGGGATGAATGGGCTGATGAAAACGGAGAATTGGGTCCTGTTTACGGGCATCAATGGAGAGCGTGGACTACTCCTGATAATAAAACTATAGATCAGATATCACAAGTTGTGGAGCAAATTAAATCAACTCCTGACTCTAGAAGAATGATTGTAAGTGCATGGAATGTTGGAGAGATTGATAAGATGGCATTACCACCATGTCATTTATTGTTTCAGTTTTATGTAGCTGATGGTAAGTTATCTTGTCAATTGTATCAACGCAGTGCTGATATCTTTCTTGGCGTTCCTTTTAATATTGCTTCGTACGCCCTCCTTACCATGATGATGGCTCAGGTTACGGGGTTAAAACCAGGTGATTTTGTGCATACTTTAGGCGATGCTCATTTGTACAGCAATCATATGGAGCAAACACGACTTCAATTATCAAGAGAACCAAGAAATTTACCTGTTATGAATATTAATCCAGAAATTAATGATATCTTTGCCTTTAAATTTGAAGATTTCAATCTGTCTGATTACGACCCTCACCCACATATAAAAGCTGCTGTTGCAGTTTAGAAATTAATAATTAATAATTAACAATTAATAATTATAAAAAAGTTATTTTATAAAAGATATTTTTTAATTTAAATCTCATATAACAACAAAAAGTAATCTTAATTTTAAGAACATTTTATTAAATTTTTATTCATAATTCATAATTCATAATTTATAATTCAAAGATGAAACCAATATCAATCATAGTAGCAATAGCCTCAAACAATGCAATTGGAAAAGATAATCAATTGTTATGGCATCTTTCTGAAGATCTTAAACGTTTTAAACAATTAACTACCGGACATACTATAATTATGGGCAAACGAACTTTCGAAAGTCTTCCGGTTCGTCCGTTGCCTAACCGCAGAAGTATTGTTATTACTGATGTCTTTGACGAAACTATTCCAGGTTGCCTAATGGCTTATTCTATTCAGGATGCAATTGATTTGTGTGATAAATATGATGAGAACTTTATTATTGGTGGTGGTTCAGTTTATAATCAATTTATGCCTATAGCTGATAAACTTTATTTAACTCTTGTTCATAAAGACTTTGAAGCTGACACTTTTTATCCTGAAATTGATTACTCTAAATGGGAGCTTATCCATAATGATTCTAATCTATATGATGAGAAAAGCGATCTTAACTACTCCTATTTGATCTATAAAAAGATTATGTAAACATACTTGTATCTCTAATTAAATAGTTATGATAACAAAACATTTTAACACTAAAACAAATGTATTAGAAGTATCTTATACAGGAACTGTAAGTACAAAAGAACTTTTAGAGTATTTACACAATTTAGAGAACGACAAAGTTCTACCAAGAAATCTTAAAATATTTACAGATTCTTCTAACTTTATCTCTACTCGAGATACAACTGATGTTAAAATTGTTGCTGAAGCATATAGAAAAGTTTTAATGAATTATACTTTTATAATAAGTGCTTTTTTTACAGACAATCCACGCCCAACAGCATTAACTACAATGTATAAACTACAAATGATAGGTCTCCCTAATTATCAGTTTGATATTTTTTGTACTAAAGAAGCTGCATTAAAATTCCTTCTCTCATAAAATAGTTTTAATCATTAGTTAGTACTTATACTATTATTTAATTATTGTATTATCCATTTTATTCTTGCTAAAATAAATCCTAAACCAAACTAAACCCAAAACTGCAAAGATAATTCCCGTAAGGAAAGCAGTTGAATAATTTGAAACACCTGCAATAACACCCCCTGCAACTGTCCCTGCTCCTATCCCTAAATCCCAGGCTGTGTAATAAGTAGCATTGGCTGTGCCCCTTTGGTTAGTGCGTCCCATTCCAATAATCATACTCTGAAACGATGGATTAATAAGCCCATACGAAATGCCAACAATTGATGCTGCTGCAAAATATCCAAACGAAGTCTTGCAAAAAACCAATATTGCATATCCTATTATTAAACCTATAATTCCTGAAGTAATAAGCCCTTTATATCTTTGTTGATTAACGAGTTTGGCAGTTGGAATGCGAGAGATTATCAAACCTAAAGATAAAAAGATAAAGAACCGACCTGTGCCATGATTTAATCCCACTTCTTCTTTGCCATACAGAGCGATATAAGAACTCATTACACCATAAGAAAAAGATAGCAGCGTTAATACCAAAGCCACAGTTATTGCTTTTATTAACAAGAAACGATCGAACGAAATAGGCTCTTTTAGCGGTTTTTGTATATTTTCTTTGGATTTTAAAGGAGGTTTGATAAGTGTTATCATAAGAAATCCTATAATACCTGCGCTTAATGCAACACCAAATATCAGATTAAAATCATTATAAGCATCTAAAAGATAAAGCGAAAGCGTAGGTCCTACTGCCATTGCTAAATTTGATGTCACGCCAAAATATCCTATTCCTTCGCCTCTACGTTCTGATGGCATAATATCAATTGCCATGGTGTTATTAGATACGCTAACTGCCCCAAAAGCAATGCCGTGCGTTGCCCTTAATATTGCAAAAAAGATTAAAGATCCTGCTAACATATACCATCCAAAAAACGAAATGCATAATAAATAGACTACTAATAATAAAGGTTTGCGAGGCACCGAATCTACTATAAATCCTGCAAAAGGGCGAAATAATAAAGCCATAACGGTATAGGATGAAAGCACTAGCCCGATTGTGCTGCGTGTTGCGTGAAATTGGTTGTGCAAATAAATAGGAAGCACAGGTAAAATCATGTAAAATGTAAAAAAAAGCAGGAAGTTAGCACCCGAGGCTGCAAAGAAACTGGCAGTAAATAGATTTGGTTTAGTAGTTGACATTTTGTATCTAAAATAAATTGGGTGCAAAGGTA
>JBAXLO010000043.1:0-26461 GCA_037134755.1 Bacteroidota bacterium
TTAGAGCAAATCGTCTTCAAAAAACCAACTATTTTGTCTATTACACCTAAAAATACGATTAATATAATAAAAAAAAACTTCATCTTTTCAGGTGAAGCTTTTTTTTATATTGTTAGATTGATTTCTCTAATTACTTATCGAATAGTTTAGCCCATTCTTTTTTAGTTCGGTTTTTCCAATCACCTTTATGATATGCATAACTTATCATTAAAGGTAATACTGATGTAGCTTCAGCGTAAACCATTTGTTCGTAAACGGTATCAACTTTCCCCCATGATGAAGCTTCTTTAAGTGTAGAACTAGAGCATGCACCATCTCTTGAATCTGCTACAGTAATTTGAACTGCATATTTGTGCATCGGAACATCTTTGCCTAATACTTCAGCACAAATAACAGTATCTTGTGTAAAGTTCTTTGGAACTCCCCCACCTATCATAAATAAACCTGTAGTAGGTGCAGCCATCTTGATTTTAGTTAATTCAAGGAAATCTGCAACTGAATCTATTGAAACATGTTTATCAGGATTCTCCCATTGATGTAATACAAGTCCAAATCCGGCACTACTATCAGTAAATGCAGGACAGAAGATTGGCACATTATGTTCGTAACAAACCTGAACTAATGAGTCTTTTTTTACTGAATGTTTAGTTAAATATTTACCCATTTCACTTATAAACTCACGAGACGAATAAGGTCTTTTTTCTAAACTATCAGTTATAACTTTAATTGTATGATCACAATTTTGTAATTCTTCTTCATCAATATAAGTATCATAAATTCTATCAATATAAAGATCTCTTAATTGCTTGTCATCAGCATAAGGATTTCCTTTATAATGTTTAAAACCTAGAGCTTCAAAGAAATCCATATCAACTATAGATGCACCTGTAGCAACTATCGCATCAATCATATTTGCCTTAACCATATCCACATACACTTGCATACAACCTGCAGCACTAGTGCTTCCTGCTAAAGTTAAAATGATACTGCAATCATTCTCTTTAATCATCATATTAAGAATATCAGTTGCATTAGCTGTATCTCGTGATGTAAATGACATATCACGCATTGCATCAATTATAGATGTTGAATCAAATGATTTTATATCTATATGTTTAACAACATCTTTTAAAAGTTCTTTTTTATTCATATCGAAATGTATTTTGTATTATTTTCTGCTGCAAAATTAATAAAAATCAATAATAAACAATGATTAATTTTAATACCCTAATATCTTTAACATAGATTTATGGCTTTGTTCTTTTGCAAAAAGCTTTGTAAAGTATTCACCATCTTCGTCAATATCTATTATAATATGTTTTGGTGCAGGTATTAAGCAATGTTGAATGCCTCCATAACCTCCTAATGATTCTTGGTAAGCACCAGTATGAAAGAAACCTAGATATTGAGTATCTCCATTATCTATTTTAGGTAAGAATACTGCATTTGAATGTGCTTCTGCATTATAAAAATCTTGACTATCACAAGTTAACCCACCTAAGAAAACCCTTTGATATTCTTTTTCCCAGTTATTTATTGCTAATAAAATATATCTTTGATTGATTGCCCAAGTATCTGGCAAAGTAGTCATAAAAGAACTATCAATCATATTCCATGACTCTCTATCATTTTGTTGTTTCTGATTAATGATTGAAAACAATGTCGCTCCGCTCTCCCCTACTGTAAATGATCCGAACTCGGTGAAGATATGAGGTTCCGGAACTTTTTGCACTTCGCAGATATTTTTAATCTGAGCTATAATTTCCTCAGCCATGTATTCATAGTCATAATTAAATCCCATTGAATTTTTAATAGGGAATCCTCCACCTATATTTAATGAATCTAATTCAGGACAAATCTTTTTTAATTCACAATATATATTAGCACATTTTGATATCTCATTCCAATAATAAGCTGAATCTTTTATACCTGTATTAATAAAAAAGTGAAGCATCTTAAGTTGAAACTTAGGATTATCTTTAATTCTCTCGAGATAGAAAGGAAGTATATCATTATACCTGATACCTAACCTTGAAGTATAGAACTCAAACATCGGTTCCTCCTCAGCTGCTATACGAATACCAATCTTACATTGAGTAGTTAATTGTTCTTCGAAGAGATTCAGTTCTTCTTTATTGTCCAATATTGGTATAACATTTTCGAAACCTGTATGAATTAATTCTACAATATTTTCTACATATTGAGGTCTTTTAAATCCATTACAAATTATATACTTATCCTTTTTAATCTTATCCATTAAAAGTAATTCCTGAATAATATTGATATCAAAGGCAGATGAAGTTTCTAAATTTACATCATTTTTTAGTACTTCTTCTAACACAAATGAAAAATGTGAACTCTTGGTACAATAACAATAATTATAATCTCCTTTATAATCTACTTTTGCCATAGCTACATTAAATAAACGCTTTGCTCTTTGAATCTGAGATGTTATCTTTGGCAAAAAACTAATTTTCAATGGAGTTCCATACTGTTTTATAATATCCATTAAAGGCACATTATGAAAATGCAATTCATTATCTTCAACTTTAAAGTCATCAGTTGGAAATTCAAAAGTCTGTTCTATAAGATCAATATATTTGTTTTTCATTTTTATAAAGTAATTAAGTTGGATGATAATTTATTTCTTAATGTAACTAACTTGCATTAGAAATATTTTGCAAAGTTAATACAATTATATTAAATAAATACTTATTATTATTGTTATTTTGAAATTTATTAATAAATAGTTAAATATTAATAGTAAAATTAATAGTAACTATTCATATTACGTATTTAAAATTGAAACAAAATAGTATTTTGCGATTATCTTAATTTCAACAATCTTAATTATAATCAAAGTTCTTACAATAAATAAGCACAAATGATTCTTATCTACATTTCTTAAAATAAGTTGAAAAGAAAAGGAATCTTCAATTATTATTTGGCAAATTCAACTATAAATAAATATAATTAAAAATATTTTCAACAAATATCTTTTAGCATCACTTAAATAATTACTTTTGCAGCAAAATTGAAAAATAATAATCAAAAATACGTAACTTTATGACAAAATCAGAACAAATCATGGAATTAGAGCACCATTACGGAGCTCACAATTATCATCCACTACCTGTAGTATTAGCTAAAGGAGAAGGTCCTTTTGTATGGGATGTTGAAGGAAAGAAATATTTTGATTTTCTTTCTGCTTATTCAGCGGTTAACCAAGGACACTGCCATCCGAAAATCATTAATGCTTTGATTGATCAGGCTAAAACAATGACACTTACTTCTCGTGCATTCTTTAATGATAGTTTAGGACCTTATGAAAAGTTTGTAACAGAATATTTCGGTTACGACAAGGTACTTCCTATGAATACTGGAGCTGAAGCTGATGAAACAGCTTTAAAATTAACCCGCAAGTGGGCTTATATGAAGAAAGGTGTTGCAGAAGATCAAGCTAAGATTATTGTTTGTGAAAACAATTTTCATGGTCGTACTATAAGTATTGTGTCTATGTCAACTGATCCTGATGCATACAATGGTTTTGGACCTTTTACTCCCGGATTTATAAAAATACCTTATAATGATATTCCAGCTTTAGAAAAAGCATTGGAAGATCCTAACGTAGCAGGTTTTTTAGTTGAACCAATACAAGGTGAAGCAGGTGTTTATGTGCCGGCTGAAGGTTATTTAAAGAAAGCTTATGATCTTTGTAAAGCTAAAAACGTTTTGTTTATTGCTGACGAAGTTCAAACCGGTATTGCACGTACAGGTAAATTATTAGCTTGTGATCATGAAGGTGTTCGTCCTGATATGTTAATATTAGGTAAAGCATTATCTGGTGGAGTTATCCCTGTATCAGCAGTATTATGCGATGATGAAATTATGCTTTGTATCAAACCTGGTGAACATGGCTCAACATTTGGAGGTAATCCATTAGCAGCAAAGGTTGCTATAGCTGCATTAGAAGTTGTGAAAGAAGAAAAACTTGCTGAAAAAGCTGAAGCTTTAGGTATCATCTTTAGAGAAGAAATGAGCAAAGTTAAAACTGATATGATTGAGTTAGTAAGAGGAAAAGGATTACTAAATGCAATTATTATCAAACCTAAAAACGGAAAAGAAGCTTGGGATGTTTGTTTAAAGATGGCTGAAAACGGCTTACTTGCAAAACCTACTCATGGGCATATAATTCGTTTTGCTCCACCTCTTATTATTACTGAAAGTCAATTAAGAGAAGCAATCGAAATAATTAAGAAATCTATTTTATCTTTTGAATAATATCAAAGGTTAGCTATATAGAAAAGCCGTCTCATTGTTTTATGAGACGGCTTTTCTTTTATAAATAAACTCCCCTACTCTATTTACTCAATAAAAAAATTCTAAAAAACAATTTCCAATTAAAACATTTTAATCAATCTTTTTAGTAAAACATCTGCGACGAATATGAGGTTCTCTTGATTGATAATCTTCCCAAAGTAATTGCATCTTTTTATTAATCTCCAGAACAGGGTTTATAACATTCGTTTTAACACCTTTCTTAATGCAACTAGCCATAATTTCTTCAAATATCATTGCATTAAGACCTTTGTTTTGCATATCCGGTCTTACAGCTATCAAATACATATCAAGTATTTCAGCTTTATTTAATGATCTTAAAATATGCCACCAACCAAAGGGCAATAATCGACCTTTAGCTTTCTGAACTCCTTTTGAAAGCGATGGCATCGTAATACCAAAAGCAACAACTTCATCTTTTTCATTCAAAACAACAGAAACAAATTCAGGCTTTACATAACCTATATATTGTTTAGTAAATAATTCAATTTGCCTATCAGATAATGGATAAAAGCCATAAAGTGGAGCATAACTTTGATTTAAAACATCAAATATTTGATGTGCATATTTTAGTAATTGCTTAGTTTTTGTTGCTTTTAAGGTATGTAAATTGTATCTCTTAGCAATTAAACCTGCCATCCTAACAAGTTTTTCGGGTTGTTCTTTTGGGATATCATACTCAAATTGTATCCAATCTACATCTTTATTATATCCTAATTGCTCAAGTATTTTTGGATAGTATTCATGATTGTAATTTGTAGCATAAGTTGCCAATTGATCAAATCCATAAACTAGCATTCCCTCCCTATCCATATCTGTAAATCCTAACGGACCATGAATCTCATCACAACCGAATTCTTTCCCCCAGTTTTCAACAGTTTTAAGAAGTGTTTCGGCTACCTCTTTATCATCAATAAAATCAAACCATGAAAAGCGCACCTTCTTCTCTTTCCAACATTCATTTGCTCTTTTATTATAAATACCTGCTATCCTACCTACTATTTTATTTTCATTATATGCTAACCAATACTTAGCTTCACAAAATTCAAATGCAGGATTTTTTGTTCTACTCAACGAAACTTTTTCATCTATATCTAAAGAAGGAACCCAATAAGCATTATTTTTATATATTGTGTATGGGAATCTTATGAATTTCATAAGATCATTTTTTGAGATTACTTCCTTTATTTGTACGTTCATATTGTAAAATTACGTTGTTAATTTTGGTCAGATATTGTATTCATTTAATTTAATAAAATGATAAATAAATTATCTTATTAAGAAATATAAAAGCCGTCCTGTTTATAACAAGACGGCTTTTATATTTATCAATCTTTAGTTATGCAATTTTCTTTATATAGCATCTTCGACGAATATGTTGTCGCGGATTATAATCTTGCCAGATTAACTGGTTTTTGATATTAACTTCTAAAACAGGATTCTGAACAGTCTTTTTAACGCCCTTCTTAATATAGTTAGACATTAATTCATCAAAAATAATTGCATTTAGTCCTTTATTCTGCATATCAGGTCTTATCGCGATAAGATACATATCAACTAAATCATTATTTTTAATCGATTTTAAGATATGCCACCAACCAAATGGAAAAAGTCGTCCTTTAGCTTTCTGCACTCCTTTAGATAACGACGGCATTGTAATACCAAAAGCAACAACTTCGTCTTTATCATTCATTACAACTGAAACAAATTCAGGCTTTACATAACCTATATATTGTTTTGTAAAAAGATCAATCTGTCTTTCGGATAGCGGTGCAAAACCATATAAAGGCATAAAACTCTGATTTAACACTTCAAATATCTGATGCGCATACTTTAATAACTCCTTAGTCTTAGTCGCTTTTAAAGAATGGACATTATATCTTTTACATATGAGCCCGGCCATTTTTGCAAGTTTCTCAGGCTCTTCTTTAGGCACTTCGTACTCAAATTGAATCCAATCTGCATCTTTTCCATATCCAATTGCTTCGAGGGTCTTAGGATAATATTCATGATTATAAAGTGTAGCATAAGTCCCTAACTCGTTAAAGCCTTCAACCAGCATACCTTCTCTATCCATATCAGTAAATCCCAGAGGGCCATGAATTTCGTTACAACCAAATTCTTTTCCCCAGTTTTCAACTGTATTGAGCAATGCGTTAGCTACTTCTTTATCTTCAATAAAATCTAACCATCCAAAACGAACTCTGTTTTCTTTCCAACATTCGTTTGCTCTTTTATTTATGATACCTGCAATTCTGCCTACAATAATATTATCTCTGTAAGCAAGCCAATATTTAGCTTCACAAAATTCAAAAGCAGGATTCTTTGTTCTACTAAGCGATACTTTTTCGTCCATATCTAAGGCCGGAACCCAATAAGGATGCTTCTTATATAAGGTATAAGGGAATCTTATAAATTTCATAAGATCACTCTTCGATACCACTTCCTTTATTTCTATATTCATTATATTATTGATAAATGATTTTTAAATTTAGACTGTAAAAGTACTAAAAAATTATTACGATTGACTGTTTTAAAATCAAAATTAAAATATATTAACAAAAAGAACATACATAATATAGCTTAATACTTACCGCTAGATCTGGTATTACGTATTTGATAATTTTTCGCAATAGGTTGTCTATTTTTTCTTGCCTTATAATGATTCCCGTTGCGCATATTATAGGAAGTATTGCCATATCCTCTAAAGTGATAATAACTTCCTCTTTTGTTAGTTGCACACGAACATGACACTATTATAATGATTGTAATCATAAATATGACTAACAATTTCCTATTAGAATGGTATAATTTTTGAATCATTGTAATTATTTTTTATAAACCTGTAAACATTCCGCTAAATTAGATAATTTATTAATAACTCAAACAAAAAATGCAATAATATTTTTATTTGTCCGTTAAAATACGTTAAAAGCTATGTCTACTATGAAGAATAGCTCATTTTTTCTAGTTTTTCAAAATTGTTTTTTATACGTTTTATATGATCAAAAAGTTTCGGTTTTTTATATATTCTGTTTGCATTTTTGTTTTTTTTACACCATTAATAACTAATGCACAGGATGAAGCCTATCAAAAATTAAAACCTGAAAACATAGTAGAAACTCAAAATGACAGTATAGATTTAGTATCTAATTTTTATAGCTTTTATGATTCTCTTGCTGTTTTCTTTTCAGAAGACACTCTTTATGAGAGCTTCGACAACGAAGTTATCCATTATCCAAAGGTTGATTTCTCAAATAAAGCCGACACTTCTATTGTCATTCTTCAAGATTTAGCCAAACGCAACTTTTATGTGCACCCTTTCATCGGTGATATAACTTCTCATTTTGGTTTGCGTCATTATCGTTATCATTATGGCACAGACATTAAGCTTCAAACAGGCGACTCTGTTAGATGTGCTTTTGATGGAAAGGTGCGTATTACTAAACTGAGTAAATCTTATGGATATGTTGTAGTTGTCCGGCATTTGAATGGATTGGAAACTCTTTACGCCCATTTATCTGAGATTGATGTTAAACCCGACCAGGTAGTTAAAGCCGGTGACATCATAGCTCTCGGAGGCAATACAGGGCATTCAACCGGTAGCCATCTTCATTTTGAAGTTAGATATTTGGGTGCTCCTATAGATGCGGAAGATTTAATTGACTTTGAGCACTATAAACTTCACTCGGATATACTTTATCTTACGAAATATAACTTCCGTTATCAAAAAGAAATTGATAAACTTAAAGAAGCTCGTTTTGTAAAAATTAAGAGAGGACAAACTTTAGCTTCGATAGCTAAAAAATATCATGTAAAAGTTAAAACTTTATATAATCTCAATAAAATTAAGAAAGGCACCAAACTTAAGGCCGGAAGAAGCATAAGGATTAGATAATTCCTTTATCTTATTATTTATTCTGAATCAAAATAATTTTAGAATCCTATTATCTAGCAAAATAGATAATAGGATTTGTTTTTTTTGTGGATAAATTGTGTGTTAATTTTGATTATCAGTACAACTAGTTTCAAAAAGAGTCAAAAGCCGATCCTGAAGTTCAATAGTCCCTTAAAACGTATTTTAAGTCAATCCTGAAGTTGAAGTGTCATTCAAAACGTATTTTAAGACAATCTTGAAGTTGAAGTGTCTCTTAAAACGAATTTTAAGAGTGTATTGAAGTTGAAGTGGCACTTGAAACGTGTTTTAAGAGACACCTGAAGTTGAGGATTGACTTGAAATTAGTTTTGAATGTATCCTGAAGTTGAGGATTGACTTGAAACGTATTTTGAAGAAGTATTGAAGTTGAGAATTGACTTAAAACGTAATTTAATATCTGAAAAACAATCAGTTGTTAAATATAGCTGTTTTTAAAGCACTTAAAAATTAAATAGGTTAAGAAAAATGTAAATAGTGAGTATTTGCTTTAGCAGGAAGAAAAAGTAATTAGGTATTAGCTTATCAAAAAATGTTATTTAACAAAATAACTTGATATGAATTCCAATTAAAAATAATTTCTTACTTTTACAAAAAATATTAACATTCAAATTATGGCAACTTTTATTGATAAAGAATGGTTTTATGATACTTATACCGATTATGGAAAAGAATTTATGATTGATGTAATTGATATTTACTTATATCAATTTAAAGAAAAAATATCAGGAATAGAGTTAGGTATTAAGAACAAAGATTATGAATTGCTTAGAATATGGTTTATGAAATTAAAAGAACATATAAAAGTTTTTGGTTATCCACAAGTTCTTCGCGAAAAATTAAAAGCTTTAAAAATTCTAAGAGAAAGAAGAGATTTTGCTAATTTTGAAATATTATTCATAGAGCTAAAAGAACTATTAATAATTTTTAATGCTGATCTTTTAGAAATAAAGAACGAATTGCAAGATAAAATGGAATTATAATATTCTTATAAAGGACATTACATGGAATGTCACTACAATTAAAATGTATATCCCAAACAAATCGTTAATGGAATAGTCAAGCCCGGATTGTATGGAAATATATTACCATTGGAATAATGCATAATCTTAAACTCGGCATTTAAATTTCTTTTAGCCCCAGCGTAAAAACCTAAACCCATAAAATCCTGAAAAGTAAAATTCTTACCTGTCAGTTGGTTATCAACAATAGTTTTTGAAATATATGTTGGACCGGCTGCCGAATAATTAAAGTAAAAATCGAGAGGTTTGGTTCGTAAAAAGGTAAATCTCAATACGGGATATAAAGACAATGTCCCGAACTTATCTTTATTGTCTTTGCTTTGCCAATAAGAAGCATTAGCTCCCCAATCTAAAGAAAAAACCTTTTTGGTATGATAGATATTCTGCTGATATGCAATTGATATACCTTTCTCAATATAAACATTCCCTGACCAAAATATTGGTAACGGACTGATAGTAAAGAAATCATTAACACCATAATTAAACACATTGGTCGAAAAACCTATCTGCAAAAGATGTTTGGGAAACAAATATCCGGCATCTTGCTTTTCTTTAACTCTTTTATCTGTAAGCGGATGCATATTATAGGTAAATCCCAAAGAATGAAAGACAGTATATGGTTGTCTAACCTCATTATTAGCCGGCGAATAAGCAGTACTTAACGACAAATCAAATTTATCATTTAAATGATACTTTAGCCCCGCTCCTACCAAAATACTTGCATAATTAGCATTTGCAACTAAATCAGGATTAGCCCCAAACCCATGACGGGTGATAATGCCAAGCCCTGCTTCACCAAAAAGAGAAAACTTTTTAGAGATAGGAATCTGCCCCTTTAAAGTAAGGCTTCCAACACTCATCCATACAGAGTGTTTATCATTATGTAAATCACCAGTAACATTCCGGAAAATAACCCACTCCACGGGACGCATATAATCAACCTGAGCCGAAAGATATTTATTAAAACGATAACCGAACAAGGTAATCCTCACAGCTTCGTGAGGTACTGAAATTTCGGTGGCAGTATATCCGGCAGGCAAACTGGCATTTGAAAAAGGATAATCAATATATCCTACATTAACTTCAAAATAAGCATTAGATAAAACCGAAGGGTATTGATTTCTTGTATCTTGTGATTTTATAATATTGCTTTTCAGCAACATCATAAAAACAATAAAACAATAAAAAATATATTTCTTAAGCATATTAAAATTAATATTCATAAACTAAAATTTATAGGCTGCCGACAACATAAAACCTCTGGGTATCTGAATATCATCAGCATAACGATTACCGTTTAAAATGAAAGGAGGCATTACAAGTTCGGAAGATTGAAAACCTAAATCAAATATATTATAAATAGTAAGGTTTAAATCAAGAGGTTTGCTATTAATGAAAATTGTATATTTTGTCCTAAGCTCAAAATTATAAAAACAGTCAGAGCGATTGCCTGCAATACCGGCAAAAAGATTATCTGCCTTGTAATTTGAATTCCAAATAGCTACCTGATTAGTATAATCACTTCCGGAAGTAGTTTTAACTGTAGCTGTATTGAAAATACTCATTGGCTGCCCGTCTTTATACTTAAACTGGAAACCAAATGTAAGTCGTTTGTTAACAGCATAAGAAATAAGCAAACGACCAATATACGACCTGTCAGCATCCAGCCTTCCAACCCTGTTGATATACGAATTTGGATTGGCTAACGACTCTGAAAGCACACTCAGATTATTTTCCAAAGGACCATTGCCAATTGTGCCAAAACCAACATCTTTAAAAGTGGTAAACGAAGCATCAATAAACAGTTTATCACCCAAGTACTGATAATCGAAAGTTATTCCTGCATAAAAAGGATTTCTTGTCAACCAGGAGATTCCGCCCGCCGCTACCATATATTTATGATAATCATTTACAGCCTTGTAATCAACCTGTCCATTATTCAGGAAAAATATTTGTTTATAGTTAGCCGGATACCAATCATGGTAAATATTTACGTCCTCAGTTTGATAATACCCAACAGTAGTAGCTGGTTTTGTGTATTCCATAAGCCATAGATCAGCAAACTGACGATATTGTGCACTAAAGGTAAAAACATTTTTCTTATTAACTTTAAATTCTATAGGCACTTCAACATAATATTCTTTAGGCTGCTTCAAACCTCTTGTCAAATGATTATATTGCCCACCTGTTGTTGTAAATAAGATTCCTTTTTCATTAGATTGAAATTGTTGATCATTATTTAAATCATGCCACGAATAGGTTTTGCCAGTCATGTAATCATTTGAAAAGAATCGGATATAATCCGAATCAAAAGGAATTTGTTTTTTACCACCGGATATTGACATTTTAACCCAAGGAAAAATTTGAATATTTGTTTCAAAAGAAACCTCATAATTAGGTTTCAAGAAAGATTTACCAGTGATAAGAAACCCATCTAGGCTAGCACCTAAACTTAACTTATAATTGATTTTATTGTTATTATAACTTTTAAAATAAGAAAAAGCGGCAGTGTTGTTAAGCAAAGCACTTGCAAATGGATTGCTCTGCCACTGAGTGTAATATAAAGATTGATAATTAGTATCGCTTGTAGCAGAATACTGTGTATTAAACGATGATTGATGTAGAGGATCAAAATACATTAAACCATCATAAAGATTTAAATTAAAAGAAAAATTATCGTTAAGTTTTATCTTTTGTTTGTGATTAAAAGCTATTTCCAACTCATTTCCATCAACGTACCAAGGCTCTAATCCTTGCCCATCCTGATCAATTACATTACGTGAGAAGTTAGGCACATTATGTTGTATATTTTTATAAGAAATATTAATTCCACTAGTATAGCTATCGTTCTTTTTACCAAATATAGACAAATTAAGTTCCTTAAGTTTAGCTGTTTCATTCATTGAGTAATAATACTCTCCATACATTTGGTCTCTTTCGTTATAAGTGACAATGTAGGTATTTTGATCATATAACTTTTTAAAGATAACAGGAAAATTTCCATTAATATTAAATTGAAGATAGCTTTCGGGATAATAGTCAGCGATACCTTTATAAGTAAGATTTGTAAACATACGCTCACCATAATTCAAAGAAATATTTTGGTAAAAAGTACCCTTTTCATTTTTCACTATATCGTGAAGATAAAAAAGTCCGTTGCCTTCCACCCTTCTACGGTAACTAATTGGAAAAAGTAACCTTTGATAAGGAGAACCATGTCCGGCAAGATAATTAATAATATCGTCAGAATCACCCAGTCGATCACCCATATTTCCATTGTTATATTGCACGTACATCGATTTATCATTATCATAAGATGTAATAAAATTCATTGATGAATTTATTATATCAAAATCAAGATTTAAATCCATTAAATAAGGCTTATGTAAGGAGGCTCCCGGAAAAAACATATCATTGATCTCGAAATCATCGTAATTAAACGTATTCCACTTAAAACTCCCACCTAAAATAGAGAATGTATAGTTGTTTGGTTGCGAAAAATCGCCTGTTGTTTCTAATTGTTGAATACTGAAACTATAATAGTTATCAATAAATTGCTCAACATTATAATGTAAATACCATTTATCGAAAAATTGATGTGGAAAATAGTTTTGAGTTGGGAACGACAAAGAATCCTTATTTTTATTCTTCTCATTTTGAGCATTAGAAAAGTTAATATTAAAAATAAAAAGGACAAAACAGACTAAAATTAGCTTCATTAAATACAGTTAAATTAGTTTACAAAATTAATTAAAATTATGGAATTAGATAATTTTGTAACGATAAGGTTTAAGTTAAATAATTCTTAATACTTATTAAAAAAATATTAATCACTTAATCCTTATTATGATGTTCATTAAAATAAGAGACTTCATGTACTTTAGAAGAATAGAAATTTAAAAATAAACCAACAAAAATAAAGAAAAGAGCAACTTGTGTAAGAACAAGAATCCTTCCAAGATTTGTTAATGGATGAATATCGCCAAAACCAATTGTGGCAGAAGTAGTAAAACTGAAATAAATAGCTTGCAATGCCGACACTAACTTAACATTAAAGAAACCAATAATTGTAGCATTGAGATAATAATAAACCACTGAATAACCCAAACCAATCTCAACATAATTAATAAAAAGCATTGTCAATGAACGACGATAAGTTATAGGATTTCCCATAATATCACTAAGATAAATCATACTTGCAAGATATAGTACCGTTTCGATAGTAAAGTAAATAGTGATGTAAACAACTATAATATTTGATGTCAAATGCAGCTTAAAGAATAAAAGAGGAAGTAGAAATTTAAAAATCACATAAAGCTCAACAGATAATTTGCGAGGAATTAAACCAAGTTTTCCACTAAAATGCTTTACATACAATCCCGGAAAAAGAAACAAGCTAAATGCTAAAAACAAACGAATTATACGTTCGATACCAAAATCTTTATAATGAATATTTCTCCATATTCTTTGCGTATTGTACCAATGTTTATTTAAAGCAGGTTTTAACTGTTTGCTATCTTTGATCTTTCCCATTACCAATGTTCTGGCAAAATTTTTAGCTTTCTTATGCATTGTCCTTAATTTTTTAGCTAATTTACGAATAATTATTAAACCTATAACATCTTTATAAAATAAAACCCTCCTTTTATTATAACAAAGGAGGGTTTTGAATTATTAATTAAAAGAATTTCTTTTAATTTGAAGATAAATATCTTTCAGCTTCAATAGCAGCCATACATCCTGTTCCGGCGGCTGTTATAGCTTGGCGGAAATGATGATCCTGCACGTCACCGGCAGCAAATATACCTTCTTTATTGGTTATAGTTGAACCAGGTTCTGTAATGATATAATTTGTTTCATCTAAAGCAACTTCACCTTTAAATATTTCGGTATTTGGATCATGTCCTATAGCAACAAAGAAACCATGTATGTCAACTTTCTTTTCTTCTCCTGTTTTTACATTCTGTAAGATAACTCCATTTACACCTGACATATCACCCACTATTTCTTTAGTAGTATGATTCCATAATACTTCAATATTAGGAGTATTTAGAACTTTATCCTGCATTATCTTTGATGCTCTCAACTGGTCGCGACGAACTATCATATAAACTTTAGTACATAGTTTAGCCAGATAAGTAGCTTCTTCACATGCAGTATCTCCACCACCAATTAAAGCAACATCTTTCCCTTTGTAAAAGAAACCATCACAGGTAGCACAAGCACTTACACCTTGTCCATTAAACTTCTTTTCAGATTCTAAACCTAACCATTTAGCAGAAGCACCGGTAGCAATAATAACAGAGTCAGCCAATATAGCTTTACCATCATCAGCCCAAGCTTTGTAAGGACGAGATGAAAAATCAACTTTAGTTATAATACCCCAACGGATATCTGCACCAAAACGTTCAGCTTGTGTTTTAAACTGTTCCATCATTTCTGGCCCTGTTATACCATCTGGATAGCCTGGGAAGTTTTCAACTTCTGTAGTAATAGTTAACTGCCCACCTGGTTGTAAACCTTGATATAATACCGGTTTCAAATCAGCTCTTGAAGTATATATTGCTGCAGTGTAGCCAGCAGGTCCTGAGCCTATAATAAGACATTTAACTTGTTCAAATTCTTCGTTCATAGTATATGTATTTTTAATTATTTCTATATTGATAAGTTTTTTGCAAAGATAAAGCTTTTGTCTTTTCAAAAAACAATTTATTATTAGATTTTTGCTTAAAATTAAAAATAAAACATTATAGAAGCCGTAGATTTCACTATAATATCTGGATATATCTATTATACTAACAAAAATTAACATTCTATTAATATTTTTTAAGTCATATCCTGCATAATATTTACCTACTTTTGCAAAAAAAATACAACTAAATAAAGATTCAACTTTTTTATTTAAATAAATTTCAATTCAATTACTTATATTGATTTAAGGATAAACGAAATTTATATTATTTTAATAGATAAGTTGATTAAAACATTTATTGCAAATAAACTTACACTAATGAGAGATATTAAGATACCTTTGTATATTATTAACCTTTATAAAAACATTATTTGTATCATAATCTTTTTCTTTTTATTTAACTTTTCAGTCGAAGCTCAAAAAATCACAATTCAAAATGAGAATAATGAAAAAGGGAAAATATCAGGAAGAATGATTGACTCCATTTCAGGACAACCCATAGAATATGCAACAATAGGTTTGTTTACTCAAGTTGGTAATAAAGTTGTTAATGGTGCCACAACTAATGAAAAAGGTATATTTAAAATGACTAATATAGCCGAAGGTTCTTATAAATTAGTCATTGATTTTATAGGTTATAAAAAATGTGAGAAGAATAATGTAGTAATTAGTAAGAAAAATAAGAATATTGTTCTTGGTGATATAAAATTATCATCTAAACAAACTACTTTGAATGAAGTTACAATTACTGCCGAAAAAAGTCTTATCGAAAACAAGATTGATAAACTAATTTATAATGCTGATAAAGATATAAGTGCTCAAACAGGAGTAGCTTCAGATATTTTAAAGAAAGTTCCTCAGGTTTCAGTTGATGTTGATGGTAATGTTGAATTACAAGGTAATTCGAATATTAAATTTTTAATTAATGGGAAACCTTCTGTATTGTTTGGAAGCAATATTTCTGATGTTTTACAATCAATTCCGGCAAGTCAAATTCAAACTATAGAAGTTATTACTAGTCCGGGTGCTAAATATGATGCAGAAGGTACAGGTGGTATTATTAATATAGTATTGAAGCATAACAATGCCAATGGGATTAATGGAAACGTATCTCTATCAGCAGGAACACGTATGGAGAATGGTTCTTTTAATCTTAATATTCGTAGAGGTAAATTGGGCATAAATGCTTATTTAAGTGGGAATGGTCAATTACCCGCTAAACAATTAAATAGTTCTAATCGTATTTCAAGTAGTTCGGATACAATTTCTAAGTTAAATCAAGTTGGCTCTAGTGAAGTTAAAAGAAGCGGTTTTCAATCAGGCTTAGGCTTTGATTGGGATGTAAGCCCAAAGGATAATATTTCAGGTAATTTCAACTTTAATTATTTTGGAGTTAGTAATGAAGGAGGTTCAGGACGTCAATCTATTTTAGATGCTTCGGGTATGCAACTTTATGAAATTAATGATTCAACTCTTAACTCTGGTAATTTTCATGTACATTCTTTTGACTTGAGTTTAAATTACAAAAAGAAATTCAGCAAGAAAGATCAAGAACTCAATGTATCAATAAGTACATCGAGTGCTAATAGGTTATCTTACTATGACCAAACGCAAGAATATATTTCACCTTTGGAAATATATAATGCTTCATATGGCAGTAATCCGGGGCTTGATAAGGAAACTAACATATCATTTAACTATAATCATCCTTATACTGATGATATTATTTTTGAAACTGGTGCTAAAGCAACTTTTGATAATATAAATAGTAATTCTGAAGTTTATTTACGAAATGGTTCTACTAGTAATTATGAGTATAGTACAACACAATCGACTCTTGTTAATTATACAAGAAACATTTATGCTGCTTATCTTTCAGCTACTTTTAAGATGTTTAAGTTCTTAGATATTAAAGCCGGAATTAGAGATGAATATACTTATACTAAAGCTGATTTTTCAAATGAAGACACTCTGAATATAAAGCCTTACAATACTTTAGTCCCTTCATTAGTGCTTTCGCATAACTTTAAGGATAACCAAACTTTAAAGATTAGTTATTCTTATCGTATTTCACGTCCTGATTACAGAGATTTGAATCCATTTATTAATGCAAGTGATCCAAAAAACATATCTACAGGTAATCCAAACCTTCAACCTGAAACTAATAATAAAATTGAATTGAGTTATAACCAAACTTTCAGTAAAGGAACTAATCTAAACCTAACACTTTTTTACAGAGGCAATCGTGATGATATACAATCTTACACAAACTATTATCCTACTTATAGAATTGGTGATTCTGTTTATACAAATGTTGCAGTAAGTACTCGTCAAAATATTGGTCGTGAGGATAATTACGGATTAAATATATATGCTTCAATTCCTATTAAAGAGAAAATTAATATCAGGACTAATATTTCGGGTTATCAACGATATATTTACACAGGTCTTCCAACAGGAGGAGATATACAAGGGTTTAATTACCGTGCTAATTTGAATGCCACTTTTCAAATGACAAAAACTCTTGTGATTGAACTTTACGGAAACTACAATTCTCCTCGAACAAATGCACAAGGTACGATGCCTTCGTTTTATAATTATAGTTTTGCTTTGCGTAAGCAATTCTTTAATAAAAATGCAAGCATTGCATTAACCGCTAATAATTTTATTAATAATTATGTTGATCAGAAAACAGATCTTACCGGACCTAATTTTTCCATTACTAGTTTGAGACAAATGCCTTTTCGTTCGTTTGGGATTAATCTCACCTATAAATTTGGACATTTAGAGTTTAAAAAGGAAAGAGAAGTAGAAGATCAAAACCTTTCAAATCCTCAAGGTTTATAAAGTCAACATAAAGATATTAGTATTACATCGATTCTTACGAAATCAAATGAGGCACAAATCTACTTAAATTATTTGTGATTAAATTACTACTTTCTCTAATTCCTATACCTGCAGACTCTTGTCCAACTATCCAACTTCCAACTAATGGGTAGTTATTATCAAACTCAGGTAATGGGCATAACTCTTGGTAAATAAAACCTTCAGTACCATATTCTCCACTTGTTTCAGCTAGGACACCATAATTCTTAATCATTTGTATGTTTGCTCCTTCGCGAGATAAGATAGGTTTCTTTACGTAATCTGCACCTAACATATATTTATCACCATCAAAATAGCATTCCAAAAGGTTTTCGTGTCCTTTGTTTAATTGCCATAAAATTGGAAGTATTGCTTTGTTTGATAGTATCATTTTCCAACTAGGTTCTATCCAGAATGACTTGTTTTTATCTACAATAATATTCTTACCAAATTCTTCATTAACTAACCATTCCCAAGGGTATAGTTTAAATATATTCTTAATAGGAAAATTCTGCATATCAACAAATATTTCATTTGAGTTATCCCAACCAATATCTTCAATATAAATGAAACTAGTATCTAATCCTGCCTGAATAGCACAATCGCGCATATATTCAGTTGTAGTTAAATCTTCTAATGTATCTTTAATAGTAGAAAAATGCAATGTATAATTATGAAGATATTCTTTTAAATATTTCCAATAATCAATAAGCTTTTCATGAATTGAATTAAATTGATCTTTTTTAGAATTAAAATCCTGAAGCCAGTCCCATTGAACTACAGCCGATTCAAACAAGGATGTAGGAGTATCTGCATTAAATTCTAATAGCTTTGGTATTCCATCTTTAAATGTAAAATCAAAACGACCATAAATTGCAGGAGCATCGTTATTCCAAGTATCTTCAATATGAGGAACAAACCAATCAGGAATATGAAACTTATTGTACAACTTGTTATCAATAACATGTTGAACAGCTTCTAAACAAATTTCCCATAAATCATTTGTAGCTTTTTCCATTCTATTGACTTCCGACATTGAGAATTCATAATATACAGATTCATCCCAATAAGCTACATCAGTTGAATGAAATCCAAATCCTAAATCTTCAACCTTTTGCTCCCAGTTGTTACGAGGAGTAATTAAATGTCTTTTCATACTGATAAGTTAAGAAGATACGTGAGCGCCACTACTACCAAATCCTCCTCTTGATACAAAACCTTTGGATGCATTAGTGCCAAAATTCGAACTCTTATTTATTGCAGATGAATAATACCCCATCCTGTTAAATCCACCACCATAATACATTCCATAAGGACGGAAAGCATAATAATACATTCCACCTGAACCATAATGATGAACATGTGAATATCCTGCAGTTGTATCCGAACGCATGTAAACTCTTCTTTCGTTAGGATTTTTATGATTGGAGCAAGCTGAGAGTGTTGCTGCAACTAAAACTAACTTAATAAATTTTGATTTCTTCATAATTATTTTACAGTTATGAACAATTCATAATCCTTTTTATAAGGCAAACCTGTAACATTACCATCATCATCCTTTTCTACTGTTGTTCCAAGAGCAGGAATGGTATCAGTATGTACAAACTTATTTACCAATGCATATTTCACCCATACATTATATGTTGTATGAATTAGATCTAAACTATCATTAAGATGGTCAACTGTCATAATAGTTTCAACAGATCCGTCTTTGGATACTTCTTTTGTCTTGTCATCATTGCTACTACAGCTTATTAATAAGGCTGTAAAAATTGAAGACATAACTAATACTGTTATTTTTTTTCTCATATTTGTTTAGATTAAATATTTGACAAAAGTATAAAAAAATAGATAACAAGGATTACAAATATTAAGATAAATACTAAAAACCTATATATTATTACACAATAATAAAAGATTATAAGTTATAAAGCATGTACAAATAGATCATTAAGTTTCTTTAAAAAGAACTTTATAAAATGCTTTATAGTTAAAATTGAATATAAAATGATTCTAAAAGACTATTTATTCTTCTAATGTACTTAAATCGCCTTCAGGTAATCCAAGAATACGTGCTTTAAGAACTCTACGCATAATTTTGCCACTTCTTGTTTTTGGAAGATTCTCTACAAACTTTACTTCTTCAGGCCGGGCAATAGGTCCCAGATGAAGTACTACATGATTAATGAGTTCTTTTTCTAAATCATGAGTAGCCTCATATTCTTTCCTTAGAATTGCAAATATATGAATTGCATTTCCTTTTAAATCATGAGGTATAGCAACGGCTGCTGATTCAACAATTGCAGGATGACTAATCATTGCACTTTCTATTTCAGCAGTTCCTAAGCGATAACCACTAACTTTAATAACATCATCAGTCCTTCCTATAATCCAGAAATAACCATCTTCATCTTTTTTAGCAGAATCACCTGTTAAATACCATCCTTGCTTTTTGTATTTCTTCCAATATGTTTCAATAAAACGATCAGAATCATTGTAGATACCTGCAGCCATTCCCGGCCAAGGAGATTTAATAACCAGATTACCTTCTTCTCCTGCTTTTACTTCATTACCTTCATCATCAACTACAGCAACCTCATTACCAAAAAACGGTTTAGTAGCCGAACCGGGTTTTAGTGGAGTAACAGGTATAGGAGTAATCATAAAACCACCTGTTTCTGTTTGCCACCAGGTATCCATAATCGGACATCTATCCTGCCCTATTACATGATGATACCATTTCCAAGCTTCAGGATTAATAGGTTCGCCCACACTTCCTAATAAACGAAGTGAACTCAAGTCATGTCTCTTGGTCCATGAATCACCAAATCGCATCAAACCACGAATAGCTGTAGGAGAAGTATAAAGAATATTAATACCGTATTTATCTATCATCCTCCACCAACGATCAGGATATGGATGATTTGGAGCACCTTCATACAATACTATGGTAGCACCATTTATCAAAGGACCATATACTATATAACTATGACCAGTTATCCAACCCGGATCAGCAGCACACCAAAAACGATCTTCCGGTTTAATATCAAATACCATTTTATGAGTAGTAGATGTATATACACTATAACCTCCATGTGTATGAATTAATGCTTTGGGCTTTCCTGTTGAACCGGATGTGTAAAGTAGAAACAACTTATCATTGGCATCCATAACTTCAGTTTCGCATTTATGACCTGCAATTGGAAGTGCTTTTAAATCGTGGAACCAGTAATCTCTGTCATTTTCCATATACACATCAATACCTGCATGTTTTATAGTAATGCAAATCTCCATGGTAGGCGAAAGTTCCATCGCTTTATTAACAACACTTTTTAATTCTATAACTTTTCCTCTTCTAAAACCACCATCAGCAGTAATAACAACTCTTGAATTAGCATCATTTATTCTATCGGCTAAAGCTTCGCTACTAAATCCACCATAAACTACACTATGCACTGCTCCTATCTTAGCACAAGCCAACATTGCAAAAAGCTGTTCAGGTATTTGAGGCATATATATTGTAACAACATCTCCTTTTTGCACACCCATACTTTTCAGAATGTTTGCAAACTCACATACTTCTCTGCTAAGGGCAAAATACGAAAATGTACGAACATCTCCTTTCTCACCTTCCCATATAATAGCTAATTTATTTCGTGCCGGAGTAGTTAAATGTCTGTCGATAGCATTTAAAATGATATTTGTTTTAGCACCTACAAACCATTTATAGAAAGGAGGATCACTTTTGTCAAGAACTTTATCCCATTTCTTATACCAGTTTATACTTTCAGCTTGTTCGGCCCAGAATTCTTCCCTGTGTTCAATTGAATATTTATATAAGTTATCATATTCTTTTACATTTGCATTGTCTATTACTTCCTGTGAAGGGATAAAGAATTTTTCGTCTGTCATAATGTATATTATTGTGTTGTTTAGCTAACTTACAACAATAATATTTACACTTTGTTCTTTTTACTCTGTTAAATCAACTTTATATTTATCCTCACCCCATTGTTGCGGATTATTTGTAATATAATCATAAATAAATTGATATTCTTCTTCGTGTCTGACAATATGATCATGATAACGAGTTTGCCATGCAAACGAGAAATTATTTTTATTAGCAAATCTTGTGACGGCAGATTTGTACGAACGAATAATTGACGATAATGAAAAAACTTTTGGTGATATATATGACATAAATTCATTCTTCTGTAGAGACGTTGCATGCAACGTCTCCATTGAATTCGGCAAGGTTGCTTCTATATTTGGTAACATTTCGTTTGAAACTTGTAGTGTTTTCTGAATATCTGGTAACACATCTTTTATTAAAGGAGACGTTGCATGCAACGTCTCTACATTATCCGGCAACATTTGTGCTATCGATTGAGACGTTGCATTCAACGTCTCAACCGGTACATTATTGTAATTATGTAAATACAATAATCCATGAATATGATTGGGCATTACTATAAAATTAATTAATTCTACAAAAGGAAAATGCAATGGTATTTCTTCCCAACATTTTTGAACATAAATTCCCATATCATTTGGAATCAATTTATCATGTATAATATTCCCTAACTGATGCTGATGCTCTTTTGTACAAATGGTAATAAAATAAGGAGCAGTATTGCGATAATCCCACCATGTTGCACGTGCAGATGGAATCCTATATTTGTTGAAATATTTTTCGTTTTTCAAAATAATTTGTTTTTCACAAAAATAATCAATTTTGATGAATAAATTCAATTAATAATGTTTCCCCCTGTAGAGACGTTGCATGCAACGTCTCCTAAAATACGAATATAAATATTGAAGTAAAGACGTTGCATGCAACGTCTCTACATTATAGCACTATTATTTCACTCTTCTTCTCCAATAATTTTCTTGTTGTATAATCCTTTTCTACATCTCCATATATCTGCATTTCAATCTCCCGTGTTTTTGTTGAAGTAACAGCTATTTTATCAGTCGAAAATACATTTACCTGCATTGACGTATTATCTGTAGTTCGTTTCCAAGTTTCTATATTGCCATCATCTTTTACATCTTTAGTTTCATAATAACCATAATATCCTATAGCTTTTGAACTTATAATATCTCCCTGCTTGGAATACGTTACAGCCCATAAACACGTAAAGCCTCCATTCATATAACTTGTTTGATTATATATCATAACATACAATATATCTTTATCCGCCAGTTCAAATCTAATAAATGGAGTTATTGTCTGCCAGTAAAATTCATCATTATAATACCTATCTAGATTTTGATCCTTCATAAAAACATTCAGTTCATCTCTTTTATTATTCTTCGAAGCACCTAGTATCCATCTCTTCACCATATATCTTGGTATCAATGTTTCGCTCATCGAATTACCTATACTATCACATATATCATCATTCATTCCATAAAAATAGCCATTGTCTAACGAATCAGTATTAAATGTAAAAGGTAGATAAACTTTTTTAAAGAGCACTTTATAATCACTATAATTTTCTTTCTCGGGTACTAGAAACTGACTTTTAGTATTAAAAGTAATGATATTATTAGTTGTTTTATACTTTTCTATATTTGTATTGCATGCTGTAAACAAGAGTAACTGAAACAATAATACTTTAATTATAGTACTTATTAAGAATTTGAATGTTTCACATATTGTATTCATTAGTATTATTATTTATTACATGTTAGGCGTAGCGTCAGTCTATCCACACTAATTCTTCACAATATATCTTTCTTGTAAATAATCTATCCAATTTTCTAATTCAGTATTTGGGCAATGCCTGTTACAACTTATCAAAAACTCTTCGTAAGTAAGCGTTTTAAATTTATTATCATTTGTTAAAAGCGTCTCTGCGTATTCCGCTCCTGTTTGTTTGAAATGCTCATTATCTTTGGGGTATAATAGGATTAAGGATGCATGCTTAAATTCTTCATTATATTTCAACATCATACTCTCTGTTAGCATTTGATATTTCCATATTTGCCTGTAAACAACTCCTTTTAATTTACTTAATGAGGTAGTTTTATAAATATTACTTTCTTTTGCTATATGATAATATACTACATCCTGTTTATTGTTGTTATCTACCTTTTTGGAATCAACAATATGTAATCCAAACTGTGCATATTTAACTTCTATACCTATAATACCTTTAGTATTGTCTTTATGTGTGTATTCGATATATACATTTATGGTAGGATTGTTTAATATATTAATATCATAAGGATAAATAAATTCAATTTTAATGTTTTCATTCGAATCAATTACCGAAGTCTTATCAACTGATTTAATGCAACCTCCCATAAAATCATTTAAAACATTTTTACAGAAAGTAAGATTATGTCTCAATGGCACAAATAAATCATAAGCTATATGTTCGCTATTTAACATTTCAGAATAGATGGAACATAAAGCGGGATGTCTTTTCTTAGCAGCATTAAATATTGAAAAACCATCATAAAAATTCTTTCCATCTAATGCATCTTTATTGGTAAGCTTAGTTTCTTGAACATTATATTCGCTACTAATATTTCGTTGCCTGTATTTTGCCTGATGCCTGTTTGCTGCAATTTTGAATTCTGAATTTTCCATATACTAACCTATTTGTATGTATTTACTAATACACAATTATGTAATATTACTTCTTTAGTAATATTTCCCACAAAAGTAATGTATTAAATCCATCTTTTGAAGAAAGCTAAGATTTTATTTACGATTATTTATTTTAGAGCTTTGCTTTTAATTTTTAGCTGATATAGAAATGTTACTATGAATAGTTGGACATTTGCCTAATGTTATGTTGGTTTAATGATAATAATATTTGCTATTAAATTACATAGAATAAAGCATTATATAAATAATTTATTTTTTTTATTATTATATTGTGTCTTAAATTTAGAAATAATATTTTTAATCTTTATTAAATCATAATCTTTTTGATATTTCTCAAAATATGCTATACAAATTTGGATTACTTTAATTTCAGAGCTATCTTCAAGGAAATCTAATGTTAACATATATAAATCATCAATATCAAATTTATCATTTTTATATTCAAAATTAAATTCAGTGAATAAATCAATCTTATTAGTATTTTTAAAATACTTAGATTGAGATAAATTAGAATCTTTAAATAATAAATAAACATCTTCTAAATTTACTATTTTAACTATTTCTTGATTACTTAGTTTATATTCTCTGAATTTACCAGGTTCTAATTGTTTTTGTTGAGAAAATCTAGAATATAAAGATACGTTTCTTCTACTATTAAGTCGTGGCTTAATACTTTCTGAGGACCAACATGCAATAGTATTAAATTGTTCGCAAAATCCGAGCACAATAAGTGATTTCTTAGTATTCTTAATAAAGTCAAATTTATAGCTTTTGTGCAACTGAATTCTACAAACATCTGGTGAACTAAAGGGATATGCTCTTGTTAGATTTCTAGTAAATACATAATATTCGGTATCCTCAATATTTAAGTAATACGGATTCGATCCTGTATAACTAATTTTATACTTTTCTTTTAAACTATCACAAATTTTACTCCAAATAATATCTTGATCAATAACTATTACTCTATTATTATTTTTAGAATTTTCTTGAGAATTCAATTTATCAATAATTCTAGTATATTCTAACGATAATTTTTGTTTATTATTAAAAAACTCATCCCAAATTGGCTGGCATTGAGCTAATCCACCATCCATTCCTTTTATCCCTTTTTCTTTCATAAATGGATCACAAGAAATATAATTTGTCAATCGTATAGCTATAGAATTTGGAGTTCTTTCTAATAGATTTGCTAATGATATAATTTCTTGCGTTTTTGAATTAATTTTTTTATAAGGTAATTTATAATATAATTCTAAAGATAATATTAGTTCATCTCTTGTCCAAAGTCTTCTTGTCATATTTTAATATTTTCTGGTTTATAAAGATTCAAATAACGTTGAGTTTATCAAAGGCTTATTAATGGGTTCTATATCTGTTAAATCACAATCAAATTTAACATTACTTATTTGAGTTGGAATTTCTGAAATATTTAACTTTGGAATATCATTATAATCAAAATAATTTAAATAATCTGTGGCTGAATGATAATCAAAATAATAATCTATTGCTTTATCTATATCTTTTCCAAGAGTTATTGAAAACATTTCATCGATTTTAACTATTAAATTTTTATCAACTAAATTTTCAAAAACCCTATCTCTTAAATTGAAAATATTTAGACCTAAACCTGTTTGAGATGTAATTATAGAAGCAATAATTAATTTAGAAGAATAATTTGGATCTAATTGAAATAATGAAAAACGATGGATTCTTTTTTCTTTAGTCGTACACTTTACTTCTATTTTATCGATACCATCGTTAAAATCAAATTTTGATAAAATTGAACTATGCCATGCATTAACTAAATAATCAGGATTTTTTGATTGTTCGATAATCAACATTTCTGCCCAAATCCCTTCAATAGATTTTGTTGGAGGTTTAGAGAAACCACGAAATAATTCTACTAATTTGTTAATCTCAAAACGAATTTGTTCTAAATTAGGAATAACTGGTATTTTTTTTAGAATAATATATAAAATATCAAT
>JBAXLO010000044.1:0-25854 GCA_037134755.1 Bacteroidota bacterium
GATACATTTGAAGGGTAATTAGTAATAGGATTAAAGATTACTGAATCACCACATATATTTGATACGTCAATCCCTAAATTAACAGTCATTGGATTAATAGTGACCTGAATAGTATCAGTAGCAAAACAACCCTCAATGGAAGTTACGTTTATTACATAGTTAGTAGTAGTATTTGGCTTTGCAACTGGGTTCTTAATAGTTGTATTGTTTAAACCAAAAGTAGGACTCCATGAATAAGCTAAGTTAGATACATTTGAAGGGTAATTAGTAATAGGATTAAAGATTACTGAATCACCACATACATTTGACACATCATTACCTGCATTTACAGTCATAGGATTAACAGTAATCTGAATAGTATCTGAAGCAAAGCAACCTTCAACGGAAGTTACGTTTATTACATAGTTAGTAGTAGTATTTGGCTTTGCAACTGGGTTCTTAATAGTTGTATTGTTTAAACCAAAAGTAGGACTCCATGAATAAGCTAAGTTAGATACATTTGAAGGGTAATTAGTAATAGGATTAAAGATTACTGAATCACCACATACATTTGACACATCAATCCCTAAATTAACAGTCATAGGATTAACTGTGACCTGAATAGTATCTGAAGCAAAGCAACCTTCAACGGAAGTTAAACTTACTACATAATTAGTAGTAGTATTGGGCTTAGCAACAGGGTTCTTTATAGTAGTAGCGTTTAATCCGGCAGCTGGACTCCATGCCCATGTTAGATTTAATGGATTATTAGGATAATTGGTTACGGGGTTAAAAACTAAAGAATCACCACATAATCTTGTAACATCAGTTCCAGCATTTAAAGTTATAGGAACTAGTTGGACATTTTGCGTAACTGCACTGCGATTTACTGCTGAAATAGATATAGTTTTAGGTAGGTAACAAGGTGCAGAATAGGTAATGTTGTAATTTCCAGCTATCAAATGACGGTAATAATTTCCGTGAGGAAGAAAAGAGTAAACCTCTGAACTATCCTTGTCGAAACCTGATATGTATACTTTTGCTTTAATTGGATTACCTGTAATCGAGTCAGTGATATTACCTCTAACTCCGTACTGACATTGCTCAATATAATTAAGAAATGAATGCCAATTGTAAGTCCAATAGTTTGGCAATGCGCCCTCTACAGGAGTCTTGTTAGTACTCATTTCGCATGTAAACTCACGACAGTGATGATAATAATTCATGTAATCCTGTCTGCCACCAGTTACCGTATACCATGCTGCCCCATCAGTAATGCCATTATTAAGACTTTTCATATAGGTAGCATTATACAAATGAACAGTATCAACCCACTCACGACAAACATATTGCCACCATGAATCATCCGCAGTTAATGCCAAAGTATCATCCCAAGGGTAGTTGCAAACTTGAGTGCCTCCATGAAAGTTAGTACTCATTGTAAAGTTAACAGTATCAGCAAGCCCCATAAAGGCGATTGTTTCGGGTTGCCAAGCATTTCCATCAGGATGAGGCCCTGCATAACGATTAGGATAATTACGATTTAAGTCAACATTATTTGCATTATATCTTACTGCATTCGTAACTATATATGAAGAATTACCACCATGGTAAGTACCATCAGGATTAGCCAATGGATTGATCCATATCTCGGTACTGTCAATCATGCGTGTGATTCGTGGATCTATACCATAATTAGTTAAAAGGTAGTTTATCAAGTCTAACATAAGTATATAACCTGTAATTTCATCTCCATGCATAGATGATGTATAAAGAAATGTTGGTTCATTTTCTTTTACGTCAGGGTTCTTACTTATCTTAGCAAACAACAGTTTACGTCCACTATTCAATGTCTTTATATTGATAATGCGACAGATATTAGGGTAATTAGTACTAAAAGCTGTCATCATACTATCATAAGCAGTATAACTAGGATAATAATTTATTGCTTGAAAGCTTGTATTTGCAGGCTGTATCGTGGTTTGATTTTCTGGAACAATTAGAGCATCGTTTATTAATTCGTAGCTATAGTTATATGCAAGAAATTTATTGAATTCATTTTCGTTAGCATAGGCAAACACATCATTACTATCTACATTATCAATAGATATAATGCGAGTTAAAGTGTTAATTTCTGCTCTGGAATTTACTTTAAACTTAAAATGAATAACAGATTTATTATTAAACAAAGTAGTCTTCTTAACAATAGTACTATCGTTTTGAGCACTAAGACTGCTAACCGCTATAAATAGTATTATAAGTAAGAATATATGTCTCATTTTATTTATTTATTGTAATGTTTATATCATCAACCCTTTTTACATAGTAGCTTTAGTAATTGACTTTAAAGTAAAACAATCGATTATCCGCTTTGTTCTAAGGTTTATTACTTAGTTTTGATTTACATTTGTTCTTTTATTATTTTTCGTCAATAACTCAATAATAAATGAGCAAATATACTAATAATTTGCAATGTGTGAAATAATATTCTTAAATACTATTTATTAACTGTTAATTGCGTAGTAGGTATGAAATCCTGTATTTGTTTTGTGGTTAGCTTTCCATTTACCCATGTTGGGTCTAATACGGCGTCATATTTGCGGTAAAAGTTGATAGCCGGCTCATTCCAGTCCAATACCTGCCACATCATGCGGCGTGCATTTACTTCCTTACATTTCAGTACTACAGCATCAAATAATGAACGTCCGATTCCCTTTCCCCGTAAGGATTCCTTAACTATAATGTCTTCCAGAAATAAGCATTTACCTTTCCATGTGGAATATGCATAATAGTAAAATGCCATTCCAGCGATTATTCCATTTTCTTCGGCTAATATTATCTCGTATATAGGTTTATCACCGAATCCGTCTCTTTCGAGCTCTTGGAGTGTGACTGTAACTTCCTCTGGAGCTCTTTCGTAAGTAGCAAGTTCGTGGATTAATGATATTACTTCCGGCAAGTCAGTTTTGATAGCGTAGCGTAGTTTTATTGACATTGTTAATATTTAATTTGAAATGTAATTAATGTGATATATTTATAATAATTGTTTTTAAATAATTATTCCTATTTAAATGCCCTTGCTACTTCAATCATTGCCTTAATATTAGCTGAGGGAGTGGTTGGTGGCAAGGCACAGCCTGCATTCAGAATGAAACGATTAGTGCCAGAATAGGTTTCGAGCAATTGCTGAGTCTTAATTTTTACATCATCTGGCTTACCCAAAGCCAGCACTCCGCTAGGATCTATATTACCAATAAGAGTTGCCTTATCGTGATAAATATCAAATACTTTTGTAGCATCAGTTTGATAATCGAGTTCAAAAGCATCGGCACCCGTTTGAAGCATCAACTCTAAGATAACATCAGTATTGCCACATATATGTAATGTGTAAGGCAGTCCAAGCGAATGGGCGGTGTCAGCCATAATTTTCTCGAATGGCATGGCAAATTTTTCGTACATATCCGGCGAAATCATTGAAGGGCCGGCAGGACTGTCGCCGTTGGAAACCATATCTGCTCCGGTTTGAGACATAAGCTTAATAAATTGAACGGATGCTCCATTACAGTAGTTTAACAACTCGAAAATAAGATGCTCTTCTGCCATCATCAAATCTAACATAAAGTTTTGAGTGCCTCGCAACATGGTTGCAACTGAAAAGGGCGCCTGATCACAATTGCCTCTTATATAAATCTCATCCTTAAAGTACTCTTTTAAAAGACGAACTGCTTCAAGCCACACCTGCACATATTTATAGTTCTCAATGTTAATGGGTTTAAGTTGATAAATATCTTCTATTTCAAGTAACAATCCATCGTGTACACGGGCAGGATCGTTAATTGGAAAATCAACCTTCACACCTAGAGCACCAGCCAATGTAACTGTATCAATATCTACCAGTATGCCATCATGTTGATAGGTGTCAATAGACTTAATAAAGGCTCCTGCAATAACTTTCGGATCGTTGCGAAACTGTTCCATAGTTGCTCCATATTCATGTGCTGCCATCATGAAGTTATGCAACATAATAGGTGTTTTATCAGTGGGATTTCCTGCTAAAGCAGCTTTAATTCTTTCAAATCCGTTCATAGTATTTGTATTGTTAGATAAATAAATACGGGATGATTATTTTACAATATAGGTTTCAATTGCATACTTACCAATGGTTTGATGAATGCAACCATTCTCTGTATTAATTACATTAATAGGTTCTTCAATCAAGTTGGATTTATTGGTATTACTAAAACCCTTAAAGCCTTTTATCATGACATCTGTTTCTTTACCAGTGATATTATATAATCTAATAACAGTACTATTATCATCCTCCGCTTTTTTAACTGTTGAAATAATGAGATTATCCTTATCGGTAGAAAAGAAACTTAATTCTTCTGGAAGTGAGGCCGTAGCATAAGGTTTAGGCATAAATACTGTTCTAAGTTTTTCATTAGCCTCCATTCCTGTATGGGAACCATTCTCCCAACCCGGTTTATGCGAAGTTAATGTAAACGAAAAGTGGTGATCTCCAGTCTGTAGATATTCATTACCTTCTCCATGGCAGCTTCGGCGAGATGCAAAAAGAATTGGTTGTAATACTTGATTAGCAATAGGATGATCTGTTGGATCAATATAATCGGCAACAGCAACCGAAGAACTCAGTGTAAGTCCGAAATCAGCGTTGCTTGCACCTATCCAGTTGCCTATGCCCCGAGGATGAATGTCTTTGCAGGGAGTTTTATATCTTTCACCGGCAGCACTTTGCATTTCATCTTTACCAACATTTAATACACCATAAGGAACTTCGTAACTTACTTGTCCATCATTCATATTTAATGGAATAGCCATTCTGTACTCCCGATAAAGGACACCTTCATAATTAAGTATTGCTACATCAATATCTATCTTCTTTAATGAATTATAAATCTTTATCTTCTGCTCAATTATAGCATTCTTAATAGGCTGCCTATTCTTAAACTCAGTATAAATAGCTCCGTTTGCATTAACTTTCCAATCAGAAGTATAATTAGAAGCTTTGTCGAAACCTTGCATGTCAGGTTGCTGAATATCGGCAAACTCTCCTGCACCTGTTCCTTCTGAATGCATAGTAAAAATTTCTGCACCTTTAAATTTACTAGTTTCTATAAGTTCTTTACTAAGTTGTTTGTCAAATAGTGAAGTTATCCCTCCATCAGTTAATTTTAAATTGTAATACTGGTTTTCAAATGTCTTATTATTGATAGAAGTAGCTAAAGCTAAAGGAGCTTCGACAGGATTAATGTAAAAGGTCTTATAACCAATCGAAGGAATTGTTGCAATGAAATAAATATCAGCTTTCTTAATTGAACCATCTTCAAAGTAATCAACTGATTCGAGTTGAGCAGGGATTAACTTACCTTCAGCATCCTTTATATTAATATTCTTAACATAAGATTTATCAAAAGAAACACTTGCTTTTACAACATCATTTCTTACCCAACTAAGGCTGTTGAAAACTACTAATGGAATCCCTTTTTCAGTCTTAGTTTTGATTTTAGATGCTATCTCTTCTTGAGCAGTTGTTAGGATATTCTCAGCAGTAACTCTGGCAAAATAATATTTTTCCTGAAACAAAGCATCCGTAATATCACCATGTTTACCACCCCACCCATGATCTGGATAAAGTTTTGCTTCCCAAGCTTCGTTAAGTTGTTGTTCAGGATATTTGTTAAAAGAATCATCAATAAGAGCATTAGCTGTAGCAAATTTTTCAGCAGCAGTAAGAAGCACATCTGCTTCTCTACTAGCTTTAATAGCTTTTTGATGAGTAGGTCCATGAATATACAACCAAACTGCTGGTCTTTCACCTTTAATAACAGGAATATTAGAACAGCTTTTCTTAATATCTCTCATAAAATCAGGTGTTAGAGATAGCTTTATCTCTGGAAGCTGAACTTTCTGATATTTACCATTGGAAGCTTGTATCTCATTAATGTTTTTCCATTGGCTAATAAGCTGAGTATAATCTTTTGCAGGACTCATATCCCAATCAGAAAACAATGGCGTGACTGATGTCTTCGTCTTATTATTGTAATATTTACTCCATTCAGTAGTTGCACTTGCGATATATTCAGCAGCTTCATAAAAGTTCTTTTGTAAAGGTGTAAAATCATTACCATAATGACCGGGTGAATATGTTGTTACAAAAGAACCATCCGGACTAAACCAATTATATATTCCCTTATCCATGCGACTGATTGTCATATAATCAGTGCCTGATTTCTTAAGAATCTGAGCCATCTGTAATGTTTTACCCGGCACATCCTGATTCCAATACGTATTAGCAGTATAACCAAATTCTTTCTTAATCCAACGAGTTCCGAAATAAAATTGTCTTACCAAAGCTTCACCGGAATGCATCTCTTCATAAGGTTGAATAAAACTGGAACCGCAAGAGATCTTACCTGATTTTAATAGCTCTTTAATTATATTCTTACTCTCAGGATGGCGTTGAATATATTCTTTTAGCATCAAAGCATCTTCCACATCAAAACGATAAGTAGAATCAATAAGTGCTCGTTTAATAAGTGGGGTTAGCAACATAGTATCCCTTTCAATCACACACTTCTCCGGCGAATCCATCCATGCAATATCTTGATGACTAGAGTTCATAAGATATATTTTACCATTAGAAAGGTTTGAATTGGCGAGCTTAATTATTGAGTTAACAGTGTTTGGTTTAAAGGTACGAATACTGTTTATATTAATAATGTTATCTTTAATATTAATATTGTTTTCAATCAATGCTTTATTAGCAAGTTTAGTTGATTTACCAGATTTTAATGTTGAATTAATACTTAATATCTCACCGTAATCATCCCTTAATGAAAATAAAGTATTATCATCAATCTTATAATTCAAAGTAACATTGGCTTTACATTGATTGTTAACACAATTAACTTGTAAATTGTATTCTTTCTTACCAATAGCAAGGATATTCTTTTTATCCTGACTTCCTGAAGGAAGACTAATATTTATAAGTGTAGAATTCTTCTCTTTATGAATATCAACATTAGCCCAAGAGTTATATTTAACAGATTGTTGCAAATAATTCAGTGCATCTTTTGCTTTATAAACAATCAACCATGCATTACTTTTTTCTGCTTCTCCAACTATCTTAATTGTAATAGGTTTACCAGATTGAAGCCATGAGGATGGTGCCCAAAGAGCCATATATCCATGCATATCTCCATATTGATCTAAATCAGCAGTTACAAACTTTAGCTTGCCACCTTCATTGTTTGTGAGATCAACATTACCTTGTTGTCCGGTAGTAAGCTGAAATTTCTTTTCACCATTTATAAGAACATCAAATGTATGTTTTTCACTTGTGTGATCCATAGCTGCAATCCATACAAATCCAGCTCCTTTTTCTTTAAAATCAGTGCGAATGGGGGCAGTTTGCCATTCAATTGCCATAGTTCCATCGGTACAACGAGTAAGGAGCGCATCTGTCAAATCATTTCTAAGACTATGATAGATGAAATCATTACCGCCTGTACTTTTTGCGAAGCCCTCGAGATATCCAACAGTTTCATTTGCAAATTGTGAAACATGTTTGTCTTGTGAGAAAGCATTTAAACATAAGCATAGGTTAATACCTAATAATAAAAGGAAAGGAAAGGATCTTTTCATGATAATTTTTCTTTTTTTTGTATTCTTACGATGCGTTTTATGAGTTCCATCATAGCCCTTCCATTATGATAAGGACATTTCCATGGGTCTATTTTCCAATCATTTCTATAGTATGGTGAAGGGTCATCTTTTGGTTCTGTTAAAAAAGGAACTCCTAATCTGTTTACTTTGGTAAACCATTCTCCTTTTACATGATCAATAACATGATTATTAATAAAGTTCCATGAAAGCTTTACAGTTTCCCAGTTCTTAACATCCACGGTCATTTCATAAGCATTCATAAAGCCAACAAGCGTTTCAGCCTGCAACCACCAATGTTTATTTGTACGTATGTGGCTTCCATAACGTGTTGATTCCAGAAACAATCCACCATCTTTATCTACACCAACTCTTTCAACAGCATTTGCCATCTTAATACATAAAGGCTTCAGTTTGTCAATGATTGTTTTATCTCCAAGAATTTCAGCAGCTTCAAGCAATAACCAAGATGCTTCAATATCATGACCAAACGAACATATTCCTTTAGAATCATTAACTTCATTAAATTCTTCATCAAAGAAAATCCCAAGATGTCCTTCTTTTCTAATGATTTTATTTATGAAAAGATTTAATAATTCTGTTAGTTTTAATCTTACTGTTTCGTCTTTCCAAACTTTATATAAAGCTGAATAGGATTCCATTATATGGAGATGCGTATTCATTGATTTCGGCTCATTATTATCAGCCATTCTGTTTTCATTATATAACTTCCAATCACGTGTAAAAGCCTCATAATAACCAATGTTATTTGGATCTTTTGCATGTTTCTCAAGTAAATGATAGAAATCCTTAATAATCCCCAATACTTCTTCGCTGTGATTGAATTCGTAATATTTACATAAAGCATAAATAACAAAAGCCTGTGCATAAGTATGTTTAATATCTGAAGCTATCTCGTTATTTGGTTTTATCTCCATAAAATAACCTCCGTACTGTTTATCCAAAAAATATTTCTTCAGAACAGCAAAAGCTCTATCTGCCATTACATTGTATTCCTGATTTGGAAACATAATTGCAGCTTCAGAGAATGTCCATAAGATACGGGCATTTAAAACACATGATTTATTGGCTGTTTCAATTGGATTACCATCCATATCTACAGCACCATAAAATCCATCACCGATCTTTTCTACACCATACTTAATCCAGTAGGGGAGAATGTCTTCGAGTAATTCAGCTTTAAAAAGCTCTTTATAATGACTTAACTCTTTTGAAAGGTTTTCCATAAACACAATTATTAAAAGATTACATTGCAAAGATACTTCTTTTATTGAAATTAGAAAGTTTGTTGTTACACTTCTTTTTTTATCCTTAATCCAAAAACATACATGTCTAAAGTGTAAAGTCACATCATCAAGTTTTAATGATGCATTGCCAAGATATAAAGTTATGTCCTCAAAATAACAAAATCAATCTATTAATTAGCAACATCTATAATTATGCTATTACCTTCTTGTTGAAGGGTACAACTTTAAGATTTTTGAGGTACAACTAAGCAATATGATGTATTTATGATAATTGAGATTACAATCCTGTAAGTACGAGATTTGCAATGACAATTTATTCCTTAAAAATGATGGTACATTTGCTACAACTTGTGGTACATTTGCCGCGACTTGTGGTACATTTGCCACGACTTGTGGTACATTTGCCGCAACTTGTGGTACATTTGGCGCAACTTGTGGTACATTTGCTGCGACTTGTGGTATATTTGCTGCGACTTGTGGTACATTTGTCGCAACTTGTGGTATGTTTAAAACAACTTGTGGTATGTTTGCGACGACTTGTAGTGTGTTTTTTTTAACTTGTGGTAATACATAAAGGAACCCGCTAAAATTTGTTTTTTATTAGGAAATTAAATCAATAATATAATAATAACTAACGCATATTAAATGAATATCACAATTATGATAAACAACTAATATACGTTTGCACTTGTATGGTGGTTAAATCTTTATGTTATTCTTTCACAAATTTAGCAACAGTAGTATTGTTATTATTATTAATCTTTAAAACATAAATTCCTTTAGCAAAACTGTTGATATTAACTTCTGTTTGGGGTTGTATTATAGTTGTTTGAAGTAGTAATTGCCCTTGTATATCATAAATAGAAACAAAAGTATTGCGTAAAGCATATCCATTTCTAAAATCAATAGTTAATTTCTCTTTTGCCGGATTAGGATAAATATATATTCCATTAATATCTTCATAAACACCAATACCTGTGATATAAATATGATTTGAAGTGTCGGAACTACACCCATTTATTGTAACTATATCATAAATATCACCATTAGTTGTAAAACTAAATGTCTGATTTGTCGCTCCTGTTAATGTTAAATTGCCATTCCACCATTGATTACCCAAAGCTGCATCTGAAGTAAGTGTTATAGGATCAGTACCGATAATAGTAATTGTAGGAGTTGGAGGGGTTGGATGTAAAGGAATTGTCATATTTACAGTATCACTATTGCCACAGGAATTTGAGCCATAAACTGAAAGATATAGGGTTGTATCATGTGTATATAGGCTATAATCTACTATAACACTACCTGAAGAAGTTGTGCTTGTAGTGCCACCAGGTAATGTCCAAATAAACGATGTAGCTTGAGCAATATATGTAGAATATGTTATATTATTTTGTGGAATACAAATGGGTGGTGGTGGCCAAACACCAGCTATATTTTGAGGAAGAGGACAAGTGGAAAATTTTGCAACAAAAGCATCATCAAGTCCTCCAATTGTAATTTGATGTGCGGTATCAGTTGCAATTGAATTATATGAATTAGTTCTGCCTGTAATAAACGCATTCCCGTAATCATCGCATGCAATTCCTGAACCCTCTTCACTATTTAATCCTCCAAAATAAGTTCCCCATTGACGAACGCAATTTCCATCTAATCTTACAGCAAAAGCATCATTAAAACTTGAGCTACCCAAAGCATTTTGATAGGAACTATTTGAAGCAATAGCGTTGCTTGAATTAGTTGTACCTACAATAAAAATATTCGAGCTTCCGTTTTTATCACATGATATCCCATTAGCTACTTCATTTTGCGTGCCTCCATAATAACTTCCCCATTTTATACCACCAGTAGTTCCTTTAAATTTTGCAATAAAAGCATCAGTAACACCACCTCCATAAGATGCTTGATATACAACAATACCGGGAGATGTGTAATAAATAGAGTCAGTTGATGTTGTAACACCTGTAATTAATACATCATTTGCCGGATTGCAAACAATTCCATAACCTTCATCATCACCACTACCACCATAATAGGTAGCCCATTGACGAACACCAGAACTATTAAATTTAACTACAAAAACGTCATACCCTCCTCCATTTGTAATTTGATGTGCATTAAGTGATGCTATCATGCTAGTTGAAGTAGTAGAACCTGTTGTAAAAACATTCCCATCATTATCACAAGCTATTGCATTTCCAAATTCATCACCACTACCTCCATAATAAGTACTCCATTGACGAACGCCATTTAAATTAAATTTAACTATAAATGCATCCCAACCTCCACCAAAAGTAGATTGATGCGATCCACTTGTAGCTATAGAATCTGATGATGTGGTGCGACCTGTAATAAATACATTCCCATTGTCATCGCAAGCAATACCTACTCCATAATCACTATTGCTACCTCCATAAAAAGTACCCCATTGTCTAATACCATTACTATTTAATTTTACAACAAAAGCATCATTAGCACCTCCATTAATAGGCTGCTGAGCACCGGTTGTTGCAATACCATTATTTGAATCAGTAAACCCTACAATTAATACGTTACCACTATCTTTATCACAACAAATTCCATATCCATAATCAGTTCCACTTCCTCCATAATAAGTACCCCATTGACGAACACCATTATTATCAAACTTAATAATAAAAGCATCTTCACTATTTACAATAGTTTGATATGCACCACTTGTAGCAATTGCATTGATTGAATTAGTACAACCTGTAATATATACATTTTGATGATCATCACATGCAATCCCTTTTCCATAATCAGTTTCAGAACCACCATAATAAGTAGCCCAATCAAGATTAGGGTTAGGATCAATAATTAATGTCTGAGAGGAGTTATATGATGGGATTTCAAAACCATATATGTCTTTACCAATATTCACATAAGAAACATCTATTTTAGTATTAGTTTCTTTTATAAAGCTTGCAGGTATGTTTTCAGTAAGCTCCCCCTGAGCTACTTCTATTTTAATTTTATTTGATGATAATTTCGTTTCATTGGCTCCAATATAATGGATTTGTATTTGAGAGGCATCAGCACCAGGGTGAATTATAAAGTTATATTCAACAGGCTTTTCTTTATCATCTTGTGATGAAAATGCCATATCAATGCCCGGATAAATATCTTTGTATGTTATTCTTTTATAAGAACGAATATTAGTAGATCCGCTTTCAGGAGTCACCGAATTATAATAGTTTAAGTAATCAGCAGAAGGCTCTTCGGCAATAATTGTAGGATTTTCGTTGGCACCAATTAATTCTACATCTACACGATGGAAGTAATAAGTTATTTTCTTCTCAACATTTCTTTTAGGTATTAAAGTTTTATTTTCTCTTTCTTTTACAACTGTTTTATAAGTATCATAGCAAAAGCTATTCTTCTTTAACTGAACATTATTCCCATTGCCTGAGCTTAAAAGATATTTTACATCAACATTTGCTTTGAAGTTTTGATCATATATCTGACCTTTATTTTCGATAAAGCCATACTGTGATTTCTTTGAAGTGTATTTTTCAATATCGTTTTTGTTTTGTGCAGATACAAAGAAAAATACTAAAATAGTTGCTAATAATAAGAATACCTTTTTCATGATGATTTGTATTAATTGATTTTATTTTAATCTATTTAATATTAAATATACAACAAAGATACGCCTATATTTTCTTTAATGTTAACTAATTAAATTATTTAACATATCATTAACATAAGGAAAAACACTAATACTTAGTTAATAGCTTAATAAGTGTTGTAAATTAATTTACAATTCTCTATAAACTTAATAAGAAGGAAGAATTATCATAAAACAACAGAAAATTTTAATCTATAAATAAAATGATCTTATCCTTAACCAAAAGAATAAGATCATTTTATTTGATAATCTAAGATTTAAATACACGTTAAAACATAAGATATAGTGTTATATCTTATGTTTATAAGTAGAAAGTTGTATTAACTAATTACTTAATGATCCAATTTTAATACTTGCAAAAGATGGATCGCTATTATGTCTTTTAATAGAGAATTCATCTCTGGTAATATTCGACATTACAATACCATTTGCATAAACTTGATATCCACTTGTTTTTAGAAACTGACAAACTGAATCAACAAATTCAGTTGTATCTACACTATGTTCAAAACGTACTGACACAGAAGACACTTCTAAGCTTTTTAAAGCATCTATTATTTCTTCTTGCAATTCGGTTGTCAATTGTCTGATATGATCTTTTGAAACGTTATAAATTACTTTATCTCCTGAAAAATCTTTTTTAATGATAGTATTAACCATTTTGATTATTTATTAATAATGTGTTTATTGTTATAATACAACTACTTAAATAGATAATGTTAATGCAATAACATAGCCTTATTTTAATTTGTAAAAGTATAATTTTAATTTGTATTAATTGGTATTTTATTTAATTATTTTGATTGTTTTGTCATTTATTTTTTAAAGACATCATCAAAAACCATTTAATATTAATGTTTTCAATAACATTAATTTTTTTAATATAATGTTTTTTTTGCAAGTTCCTTTTCATACAAATATTAATGAAACGATATAAGCACACAAATTATTATATCAAATTTTTCCAACACTTTTTCAAAACCAACTATAGTAATATTTATTAGTATTCAAAACAGCTAAATTATTCAGATTAAGTTCTTCAAAGCTAATCTCAATATGTTTATTAAAAACAAATTAATTATTTTCATATCAATCATGATTTATTTAGTAATTTTGCATCTATATAATGTGTTTTATATGATAACCTGGCACTTTAAATTAGAAATATCTTAAAATTATGGAAAATAACACAGACAATCTGGTAACAATTATTACTTTTACATTTCCATCTGAGCTTGTGATTATACGTAGTCGTTTGGAGTCGGAAGGTATACAATGTTTTGTACAGAATGAGCTCACAGCTCAAGTGCAACCGTTTTATTCAAATGCTATCGGGGGTATTAAGCTTCAGGTTAATGAAGAAGATGCTGCACATGCTATTGAGATATTAAAAGAGGGAGGCTATTTGAAAGATGATAGTCTTAATACTTCCAAAATGCCGGCAATTCTTGATAAATATACTTCAAAGCTTCCTTTTCTTAAAAATCAAAAGATTGAAGTTCGCTTATTTGTTATAATTGCAATTATAGTTACTTTGGCTGTAAGTATCTTTTATTTTATTACTTTGCCTTCAACAAGTGAGAAACTTTCAAAAAATAGATGGTGTCTGAATTTAGTTGAATATAGTGGTAAAGCATATATGCCGGAAACCAATGACGCAATTTTAGAGCTTTTTAACCAAGGGAATTGTCCTGAAAATATAAGCTTCGATAAAAATGGAACTGTATTGTTGCCCGGTTTTAAGTCGAATAAAATCTATGGTAAATGGGTGGTTGAAAATGGAAAACTACGAATATCTAATACAGATAATTTTGATTATGTATATAATGGTATTTATGAAATTGATTTCTCTAATGGAGAGCTTAATTTAAAATCTGATAAAACAAGTTTGCACTGTAAAGCACAATATTTAAATAATCCTTTTTAATGACAAACAAATTAGAAATAATATGTCCTAATTGTGGTTCAGATGAAATTTCAAAACCAAGGCTTTCGGGTAAATGGTTTGCTATTTCGTTTTTACTATTCGGCTTTCCATTGCCTTTTATTAGCAAAACTTATCATTGTTTTGATTGTGGACAAGATTTTAAAAAGAAAAATATTACTGTAAAGTAATTTTTGAAAAGGAATCAGTTAGCTTATTTCTACAACTTGAATTCACTTATTGTTTTTTATTCTAACTCAATTTCTAAATTTGAAAGCTACTTTACTGTAGATTAACCATTAATATTAACTTTTGAATCGCCATTTTCGTTGTTGCTTCCAACAATTGCGTTACTGCTTCCAACAACTGCGTTACTGCTTCCAACAACGTCGTTCATGCTTCCAACAATTACGTTCATGCTTCCAACAATTACGTTCATGCTTCCAACAATTGATTTTATACGTTGCATAATTTACGTTCATGCTTCCAACAACGTCGTTCATGCTTCCAACAACGTCGTTCATGCGTTCATCAACGTCGTTCATGCATTCATCAACGTTGTTCATGCGTTCAACAATTACGTTGATGCTTCCAACAACGTCGTTCATGCTTCCAACAACGTCGTTGATGCTTCCAACAACAAAATTAGCACTATCGATCCTGTTCACAACATCTCTTAAACACCTATTAGGGTGTGTTATAAACAGCATTAAGCATCTTTCAATTAAGTTCATCGAAGGAATAAAATGTTTTATATCTCATTATTATGATTAATAACATCAATTTAATTAATTGTATTTATTGATAATTAGATTTAGAGTGAAATTGAAACAGATACTTTACACCCTATAATAATTTATCGTTAATTAGCTTCTTATAGCTTAATTTTTATTGTTTCATTAATCAAACATTTTTAACAAAAACAATATATTTTTGATTCATTAAAGTATTAAATGTATTTTTGTAAAAAATATTATTACACAACATAGGAATATCATTATGGAAAATATCAAACCAAAAACATTAAACGAATTAAAAGCGCTTCGCAAACCGGTAAGAAATATTAATATAGAAGTAAAACAAAACTTTTCTGCACTTGATAAATTAGCACTTTGGATTACAACACATGTAGGTACTATGGGCTTCTTTTTTGTTATTTTTATCTGGACTGCTATATGGCTTGGATGGAATTCTCTGGCACCAAAAGAAGCTCGTTTTGATCCTTTTCCGGCTTTTGTTTTATGGCTTTTTATATCTAATATGATACAGATTTTCCTGATGCCTCTTATTATGATTGGGCAGAATTTACAAAGTAATCATGCTGAAGCTCGTGCTGAAGCCGATTTTGAAGTAAATACGAAAGCTGAACTTGAAATCGAAACTATATTAATGCATCTGGAGAATCAGAACAAAATTATCATGGAAATACTGGAAAAGATAGAGAAGAAATAGTACTAACAGAGGTTATTAGATGTCCTCTTTAGTTTTTTCTATTAAACTTATATTATCAATCACCATTGATTTATCAACAGCTTTACACATATCATAAATAGTAAGTAATGCAATACTTGTAGCTGTAAGAGCTTCCATTTCAATACCGGTTTGTCCTGTACATTTGGCAAAAGCAGTAACACTTACGCCGGTATCATCAATTATAGCTTTAATATCAATCTTGCTAATAGCCAAAGGATGACAAAGAGGAATAAGCTCACTTGTACGTTTACCACCTTGAATACCTGCTATTTCAGCAATAGTAAGAACATCCCCCTTCTTAAGTTGATTATCTTTAATTAACTTAATAGTATCAGCGTTTAATGTAATATGACCTTTAGCAGTTGCAGTTCGCATCTGTATGCTTTTATGGCTTACATCAACCATATTAGCTTTCCCCTTTTCATCAGTATGACTTAATTCTTTCATAAAGACCTCTCCCACCCTCTCCAAAGGAGAGGAGTTTTTGTTATTAAATAAAGTAATTTCTTAATTTTAAATTAGTCTTATAACTTATGGCACTCAAGGCACTTTAAGTACTTAAGGCACTTCTTAACCTCCAATATTATTAAAATGATTAATATCATTTAAAGAACCACAAGCAGGCTTTTGAGCTATTGCTGTTTTAATTGCTTTATCAATCCCCATAGTTCTAATATCAATTTCAAGATTATTAAATAAGCAAGGTTTGATCTTACCATTAGCAGTTAATCTCAAACGATTACAACTAACACAATTCCCTCCATCACCACCTTCAACAATAGCAAAATGACCTCTTTTTAAATCCATTTGAGGAATAAAACGAACTATCAGATCATTTTGTTTACAGTATTCAGAAACAGCTTTAGCCTCTGGTTCATCACTATTTCTATCAACAACACAATTAATTTTAACTGGGGAAAGACCAGCTTGTTTAGCAGCAGCAATACCTTCTTTTACTTTCTCAATATCACCACCTCTGGTAATAGTTTTAAATTTAATTGCATCCATTGTATCCATACTTATATTTATACGATGAAGACCATTGTCTTTTAGTTGCTGGGCGAATTCAGAAAGCAGAATCCCATTGGTAGTCATGCTTAAATCCTTAATTCCATCAATAGATGAAAGCATCTTTATAAGATTAACAATACCTTTTCTTACTAAAGGTTCACCACCCGTTATTCTAACTTTATTAATACCATTAAGAACAGCTATCTTTGTGAAGTTAGTAATCTCCTCAAATGATAGAATTTCTTTATGCGAAAGCAAAGGAACACCCTCTTCCGGCATACAATAAGTACATCGAAGATTACATCTATCGGTAACAGATATACGAAGATAATTTATAGAACGGTTATAATTGTCGAACATTAACTGATTCTCCTTTTCTTAATTCAGACTGTCCTTTTTCCATCCATATCAAACCATTAGCAAAAGCATAAGCATGAATATGTGCTGAGCCATTATATTGAACAGGAAAAATCAATCCATCTTTAATATTAACAGGAATAAAAGCTTTACGCTCAGTCTTCTTACGACGATAATCACTTCCCATGTTAAGAGTTAATTCAGGAATCTCTTCGATGCATACCATCATCTTTCTAATAAGAGGCTTAACAAGCATCTCAAACTGAACAAAAGAAGATACCGGATTGCCGGGCAAACCAAAGATGTATTTATTATCTTTAACACCAAAAACAGTTGGACGACCAGGTTGAACTGCAATACTTTTGAAAAGAATATCAACACCCATGTCATTCAAAATCTCAGGCACATAATCAAAGTCACCCATTGAAACGCCACCTGTAAGAAGAACTATATCGTTGTTTGAAAATGCTGAAGCTATTTTATTATATGTTGATTCTTTATCATCTTTAGCAATTCCTTCATAATTGGCATAAGCTCCTGCTTTATGAACCTGTGCAATTAATTGCCAAGCATTTGAATTTCTAATTTGAGAGATTTCTGGAGTAACAGAAGGTTCTACTAATTCGTCACCTGTAGAGATGATGCCAATTTTAGGCTGGCAACTTACTTTAGGATTAACAGCACCAACAGATGCCATGACAGCTATATGCTGAGGTTTAATAATAATACCTTTATTAAGAACTAAGTCACCTTTCTTAATATCTTCAGCTTTATAACAGATATTAACGGATGTTGAATCTTTTAGATACTTAACTCTTTTATCACTACTTACAGTGTCTTCAACCATTATAACACAATCTGCTCCATTAGGAAGCATAGCACCTGTCATAATCTTTGAACATTGTCTTGTTTGAATTTCTTTATCTGGCTTTTTACCGGCAGGGATCACTTCAATCAGCTCTAATTCACAATAAATATCATCTTTTCTACAAGCATAACCATCAACTGCCGATTTATCAAAAGGTGGCATGTTCATATCAGAGAAAATATCTTCAGCTAATACTCTGTTTAGAGAATTAATCATACCGACATTTTCTACATTTGTTTCAATTGCAGAATCTAAAACGATATTTAAAGCCTCTTCAAAAGTTATCATCTTAATGAGATTAAATTATACATAACTTATGAAAAGTTAATATGAATGAATTATTTAACAACTTTAGAATGTTAAACTACATCCTAAACTTGGCATAAAAGGCAACTGATCTACTCTTTGATTTAGTACGCGGTCGAAATAGAATATATTTTGATAATCATAAACGTTTGTAATGCTTAAAGTAGTTTCGAGAATTGAACTCTTAGTTAAGAAGAATTTCTTTTTTAAAGTAAAATCCATACGTTGATAAGCAGGAAGTCTTCCTTGATCAAGTCCGGCATAAAGCACTCCTAAACCACCATTTGTAGTAGTATAGTTTGAACTTATATTCTGTCCGAAATCTAACTTCTCATAATACCCTTGAGTTTGAGTATATGGAAAACCTGAGCCATAATTCCATCTTACATCAACTTCCCAATCAAAATTAGAACCTAATACATAAGAAACCAATAGATTTACATTATGACGTCTGTCCCATGTTGGAGAATAATCTTCCAATTCATCAGATCTATTAACAAATCCTAATGAATAAACAGCCCAAACATACAGTCTTTTATAGTCGTATTTTAAACTAAAATCAACACCATAAGCATTACCTGTTTCTATAACATAATCTGTTCTCAAGTAATCAGGTCTATAATATATTGAAGAAGGATCGTTATAAGGATCAGCATCAGGAAAAATTTTATTCCTATTTATATTAGTCAACTGTGAGAAGTTTTTATAATAACCTTCAACATTTACTGTTATATAATCTTTAACATCATATTCAGCACCAAAAACTATATGTTGAGATTTTTGCAAACGACTTGTAACATCTTGTTGTTTATATTGTGATGGTAAATTATCAGGACTTGATAGAAAACCATAAAACAGATTAACAATATCTAAATCAGATCTAGCATCCATAAGATTTTGAGAATACAAACCACTAGCCATTTTTAATCTAAGTTTATCATTAACAAGATATTTCATAGCTAAACGTGGCTCCGGTGACATTTCGGAAAGTGAACCATAGTATTGCACTCTAAAACTTGGCTCTAGCAATAGTTTACCAATAGTAGCTTTATATTTCACATAACCACCAATTTCAGAATCATTATCACTTGCACTTATTGATTGTTTAACTGAATTAAAGAAATTAAAATCAGTTTTAAAACCTTGAAGTTCCAGCCCATACTTTAATTGATTTTTATCGATTATATAAGTGAAATTTAATGCCATATTAAAACCACTAATATCACTGCTTCGGGGCAAACCATCCTTGCTAGCCTCTGTAATACTGTAATTAGAATATGCAAATATCCCATCCATTAACATTGTGGAATTACCCGGTACAACTGTAAAGTTAGAACCAAATCCATTAGCTAACCAATTAAAAGTTGATATAGCTCTGTAATTTTGAACATTATCATCATAATGAAATCCAAAGAAATTGATTTTATTACCATTCTGACCATTAAAAGTTATCTTACCATAAATATCATTAAAGTTAAAAGGCAAACCTGCTGAATCAATATAACTATAAAATATCTTTGAACTTTGAGCTAGATAAGAATTCTTGGCACTAATTATAAATGTAGTACTACTTGGACTGGCTTCTGTTTCTTTCTTCAAAGGACCTTCGATCATAATCCCTGAACCAAAAGTACTTGCATTTACTTTTCCTGTAAGCTTTTTAGTATTACCTTCACGAGTAGTAACATCCATGATTGAGGAAATCCTTCCACCATATTCAGCTCCAAAACCACCTGTATAAACTTCAGCATTACGTAAAATATCAGTATCAAACACAGAGAATAAGCCTATTGAATGGAAGGGATTATAAATAATCATACCATCTAAAAGTACTTTGTTTTGAATTGGAGAACCACCCCTAATGTATAATTGGCCGCCCTGATCGCCTGTAAAGATAACGCCGGGAATAACCTGTAAATATTGGGCAAGATCAGGTGTTGCTCCAATTGTAGGAATCTGTTTTACTTGCTTTGGTGTTACTTTAAACTCTGATGTCTTGGTTTCTGTACGTGCCTCTTCTCTTGAAGATTCAATATTTATAGTAGTTAAATTTATTGCTGCCTTCTTTACCTTTAGTTTCTTAGTTATTACATCATTGGTACTAATAGTTATAGGCATACTTATCGAATCATAGATCATACTCTTAACCATAAGAATATAGTTGCCTGGTTTTATATTTGAAATAACATAAAAACCACTGGCATTTGATGTTCCACCGTATGAAGTGCCTTTTAGAAAAATAGTTGTAAACATTACAGGCTCTCCGGTTTCTTCGGTTATAAAGCCTTTTATAGTGCCTAATCCATTTTGTGCTTTCGCAGAATGTGATGTAAATATAATCGTTAGGAGTAAAGCTATCGAATAAAAAGTAATATTTCTAAGATACATAATTTTAAAATAGGTTCCGTATTTGTAATAAAAACTAATTCGGCAAAATTAATGATTTATATCATAACAAGCAGCCTAAAAATGTATTTTATCTCGTTTTATTAGTTAAATTATAGTTAAACTATCTTAAATTGCCTAATTGGGGTCTTAATGAAGGATTTTATAGATAAGTTCTTTCAATAATTCTCCATCAGTTGCTGAGATACTACCTACTCCTTTCGACTTTAAATCATATTCTCTTATTATAGAGATGACTTGACGAAGCTTTGGCTCAGGATAATTACGAGCTGCTTCTACATAATCCTTAGTAAAAAAGGGACTTACACCTAATACAGAGGCTACATTATTATTATTAGATTTATCAGCCAGATGATGATACGTTAAAATTTTAGCAAAATAATTATAGATAATTGGAGAAATCTTAACCAATGGATTCTCTCTGGGATTAGCTGCAAAATAGTTGATTATCTGATTAGATTTAAGAACATCTTTCTTACCTAAAGATTTCTGAAGTTCAAACACATTAAAATCTTTACTTATACCGATGTTTTTCTCTATAAGTTCGGGTGTAATAGTGGTGTTTTCAGGTATATTAAGTATAAGTTTATTGATTTCGTTTACAATCTTGGCAAGATCATTACCCAGATAATCGGCTAGCATCGTAGTAGCTTCTTGCGTAATCTTTAGTTTACGCTCTTTTAAATAGTCATTAATCCATGCAGGCACTTGATTATCGTACAACTTAGCCGACTCGAAGAGTACGCCTTTCTTCTCAATATCTTTAGCAAACTTCTTGCGTTTATCAATCTTCTTATATTTATGACAAAGCACAAGTATTGTTGATTTTACAGGATTATCAATGTAACTTGCAAGCTCTTCGAGCTTATCTATTTCCTGAGCTTCTTTAATAATTAATACCTGATAGTTAGCCATCATAGGATACCGCTTAGCATTGCTTACGATGGTAGCCACATCCACATCCCTACCGTAAAGTATTGTCTGATTGAACTCTTTTTCAACATCCGTTAACACATTTTCCTCAATATAATCCGAAATTACATCAATATTATAAGGTTCTTCACCATGAAGCAGATATACAGGTCGGTATATTTTATTTTTAAGATCAGTTAATATTTCTTTAGAAGTCATTTTATGTAAATAAGTAGTTTAGTATTGATTATCATAATCAAAATAAAGATGTTTTACAGTAAGGCCTTGATTAATTAGCTGATTTAATGAATCAACACCTATATCCAAATGTTCCTGAACAAATGTTTCGTTAACCCTTTTATCAATAGCTTCTGTTTTAATACCTTCTGAAATCATTGGTTGATCCGAAACAAGTAGCAAAGCCCCGGAAGGTATGTGATTAGCAAAGCCTACAATAAATATAGTAGCAGTTTCCATATCAATAGCCATACTGCGAGTGGTACGAAGATATTCTTTAAACTCCTCATCATACTCCCAAACCCTTCGGTTGGTAGTATATACAGTACCCGTCCAATAATCACGACCAAAATCCCTTATGGTAGTTGAAATAGCTTTTTGCAAGTTAAAAGCCGGTAAAGCAGGAACTTCTTTAGGAAAATAATCTCTTGAAGTGCCCTCCCCTCTTATTGCTGCAATTGGAAGAATAAGATCTCCAAGTTTATTTTTCTTTTTTAAACCTCCACATTTGCCTAAAAACAAGCATGCTTTAGGTTCAATAGCACTAAGTAAATCCATAACAGTGGCAGCATTTGCGCTTCCCATTCCAAAATTAATTATTGTAATGTTATTAGCAGTGGCACATGGCATTGGCTTGTCGCATCCTTTTACATCTACATTGTATTTTCTAGCAAACAAATCAACATATTTCTGAAAATTAACTAATAAAATATACTCCCCAAACTCCTCAAGACCTATCCCTGTGTATCGTGGCAGCCAATTATCAACTATTTCTTTTTTAGTAATCATTAGATTATGATTTTATTTTAATTAAAAAACATTTTTACAAAATTACTATTAATTATGAAAATATGTAAGATTATTATTAAATAAAAGATAAATAAAAAGAAATTTTTCTTTAAAAAGACATTAACTATTAATATAAGCAAATTAGTAGCTTTTAAATTACAAAATCCTTTAATTATCTACAAAAAACTCTTTGTTGGGTGCAAAAGTATTTCTGAGCTTGTAAACTATATAGTTGTAGCCCAAAACAATATAGTTATAGGATGAAACAATATTTTTTTAACCTGAAACAATATTGTTGTGGAATCAAGGTTGGTTTCCCTATTAATACACTCTTAATTAGTATAACCTTTTATCTACAGATGTCCATTAAACTTATTGAAGTTAATAAATTATTTGCAGATTTAAGGATTATTAAAATAAAACTTAATTAAGCTCTTTAACAAAGCTTGATCAATGGGTTTTGATAGATAATTATTACAACCGTTTTCAATAGCCTTTTCTTTTTCGCCGATAAGAGCATAAGCAGTTTGTGCAATTATAATCACATCTTTATTAAACTCCCTTATATGCCTTACAGCTTCGTAACCATCCATTTCAGGCAAATTGACATCCATTAATATCAAATCAATATCAGAATTGCTGCGAACAATATCTACAGCATCAATACCATTTCTAACATGAAGTACTTTCTTACTAATCTTATCTAGTACTCTAGTGATAAACAAATCTGATATCTCATCATCTTCTACAACTAATATTTTAAGACTAGTATTATTGATTTCAATATCGTTTTTATAGAAGTTATATACAACAGTAGTGTCTTCTACAACTTTAACATAAGGAATTGTAAAATAAAACACAGAACCTTTTCCATCTTCACTTTCTAACCATATTTCACCACCAAGCATCTCAACATAAGCTTTTGTAATAGCCAAACCTAAACCGGCACCTTGCAATGCTCTTTTATCTTCGATATCAGCTTGAATAAAACGTTCGAAAATGGCAACTTGCCTATTTACAGGAACACCAATACCTGTATCTTTAACATAAAACACTATAAATCCATCCTTTATAGTGTATCCAAAATTAATAGAACCTTTGTCAGTATATTTAATAGCATTTTTAACAAGATTAGTAAGAATAGAATATACTTTTTCTTTATCTGTATTAATTAGAGCATCATTTAATGGCAAGAATTTATTATACGATAATTTAACACCCTTACTTTCTGTTTCAGGTTTAAAGAATGTAAATATATAATCAAGTTGTTCATTAAAATTAGTTTCAGAAAGAGACACCTCCATCAATCCGGCTTCTATCTTAGAAATACTAATGATATCATTAATTATATTAAGCATACGAACACCACTTTTCTGGATAATATTAATATAATTTATTTGATCTTCACCAGTAAGTTGTGGTTCTTTAAGTAACTCTGCAAAACCCATAATGCCATTCATAGGAGTACGTATTTCATGACTCATATTTGCAAGAAAAGCAGACTTTAGACGATCACTTTCTTCAGCTCTATCTTTAGCTTTTAATAAGTCGAGTTCAACTTGCTTACGTTCGGTAATATCATGTGCTACACCTATTAACCCAATGATATTACCCTGCCCATCCAACCTAGGCACTTTAGTTGTTAGAAATGTATGAATATAACCATCAGCATAACCAACTTCTTCTTCAATAACTTCAATTTTGCCTGATTCCATTATTCTTTTATCATCTGCAAAAAACTTTTCAACTTCTAAAGGATTCGTATGGAAATCTGCTTTTGATTTTCCTATCAGTTCTTCCAGAGTTTTATTATACAACTTACAGCCTGCAGGATTTATAAATAAAAAACGGTATTCTTTATCTTTTACAAAGATTACATCCGAAGTAGTTTCGGTTATGGAACGTAACAAAGATTCGCTTTGACGGATTACTTCTTCAGCTTGTTTACGTTCAGTAATATCTCTTACAATATTCATTAAAGAAGGTCTATTATTATAATTAACTAGTATTACCCTAATTTCTACACTTATTTCATGCCCATCTTTATGCAATATAGTTGTTTCAAAATTAGAGAAACCCTTTGTTAAAAGATCAAACTTACGTTTTTCAATTTTCTCAAGTGTTTTGTCTTTTTCTAAATCATTAGGATTAAATTGTAGAATTTCCTCTTTAGTGTACCCAAGCATTTTAGCTGAGTTTTCATTAGCATCTATAATATTCGAAATAGAGCCATCTTGTTCATTAATATAGAAAAGTGTGATACCATCTGTATTAACTTCGAAGAGTTCTTTATATTTATGTTCACTTTCTTTTAATTCCTCTTCCGTTTTTTTGCGTTCTGTAATATCAATATTTACCCCTTTAATTAATACAAGTTTACCACCTTCAAAGAATGGAATAATATTGTTTCTAAACCACTTAATCTCACCTAAAGGAAATAGTATTCGCATATCTAATTGAACAGGTATACGATTTTTACTAATTTCCTCAAGACTATCGTCTATTAAATGTACATCATCAGGGTGAATTCTCGATTTAAAATATTCAAAAGTTGGGTCAACTTCATTGGGTTTTAAACCAAAAATATTAAAACAATTTTCAGACCATGAGTTTTTATTATTTATTAAATCAAAATCCCAATTACCCATTCCAGCAATCTCCTGAGCTTGTTTTAATGAAAGTTCACTGTTCGTAAGTTTTATTTCAGACAGTTTCCTTTCAGTGATATCTTCTGTATGAACTATAACTAAATCAGGTGGAACAAATGCATATTTCACATTCAGATATTTACGTTCATTACTTAATAAAAGAGCGTAATTTATTTCACGTTCAATAATAGTTTTTTGATTTAAACATTGCCTAAAATCATTTAATATCTTTGGATCATTTTTATAAAACTCACTAACTTTAACCCCTATTATTTTTTTTATATTTCCATTCAATCGCGTCCTAAATAAAAAAAAGAAAGGGCTATTTTAACTCAAAGTTGTAT
>JBAXLO010000045.1:0-25608 GCA_037134755.1 Bacteroidota bacterium
AAAATAGTCAAAAGAGACAAAAAAAAGCCTGTGAGTTATCCCACAGGCTTTTTTATTAAAGTAATTTAATTTAGATTAATTCAAGAGCTGTATAGCTGCTAATCTATTTACTTTCGCTATTTTGTTTTCAGGATTTATTTTTAATGCTTCTTCATATGCTACTAAAGCTTTGTAATATTCCTTTTGTTGAATATAGGCATCTCCTAAAAATATATAGGTATCATCATCAAAAAAGACATAACTTAAATACTCTACATAGTTATCGATTGTTTTTTGAATGTTTCCAATATCTGAATAAGCATAGGCTCTTCCAAGAAGTGAAGTAAATTTATTAGGTTTTATAATTAATATCTGATTGAATAACTCTAAGGCTTCTTCAGGTTCTGCCATGTCTAAATAATTCCAAGCTAATTTATCTTTAAAAAATATTGCTCGTGGTTCTAAATTTATTGCTTTACTGAATAATTCTTCTCTAACATTATAATCATCTTGCTCAAATGCTTTGTAATAATAATCAAAAACAAGTGGATTTAATTTTGGTAATGCAAGTGTAATACAATTTTCACTTTGAAATTTAGTTGCAATATTTATGAATGGAGATGATTCTATAGAACTAAAAATATCTTCTGGATTGATTTGAGAAAAACCTAGTGTTAATAAAAATTCAAATTGTAGCTTATTATCTACATTTGTAAAAGTCAAAAATTGTTGTATATCATGAAAATCTAACTTCTGAATTATTAACCTTATCGCTTCTCTAAGATAACCATTTTGAATGTACTCATTTGAAGCTAAAAACTCCATCAAAACTATACAGTCTGTTACTAATTCGCAATAACAAATACCAATTAATTTGAATGTCTCATTTTCATAAATACCATAAAATATTACATTGTCATTTGAAATCTTGTTTTTAATAGTCAATCCTTTATTTTCTAAATCATCTATAAAAGTTAAATAATTCATTTCAAAAGGATATTTTAGAGTATTTATAAAGTTATATATATTTTGAGCTTCTTCTTCATTATTAAGAAGCTCTATACGTAATCTATCTGTCTTAATTAATTTTAAATACCAATATATTTCTTTGAATCCCATATTTAAAATGTGAAAATATTTTAAAACTACTATTTATAATTCATTGCAAAATCAAAAGCCTTTTGTAATGTTTTTTCTCCAATACCTTTAAAACTTACAAGAGTAACCATTGAGAAAACTTCCGAATTTTCTAAAACCTCATTAATTTTTCTAATATATTGAGGTTGTATGCCAGTAGATTTATTTATTTCATTAGGATTAAGTTTTTGCCAAATTTCTTTAAAATGAACAAATAAATCATCAGGAGCAAAAGGGTCGTAATCATAAACTTCAATTGGAATATCACATTGAGAAAGATATTTAATAATTACTTTTTTCACTTCCACTCTGTCTAAACCACCATTATGAGTACCAAGTAAAGGGAATGCAATTGAAGTAATTTTTTTTTCTTTATATGTTTCAACAAATTTTTGTAAACCTTTTTCGATATATTCCATCTTACTAGGATATTTCCAATGATATTTCGTTGGGAAATTCAATACCCAAGGAGCGTTTTCTTGTTCTCTATAAAGCCATAGTTTACCAATTCCAATATACTTTTTAGAACAATAGATTTTATAAATATCAAACATTAAAGGATAACGAAGTTTAAATACTAATGCTATTCCTTTTCCCATTACACCTACACAATTTACAGTATTTACAATTGTTTGAGCATTAGAATTAAAAATATTCCCTTTTATAAATTTCAAATGCTTAGGGTCTAAATTATTCTCTATATCATTACTTATATGACTACCAAATATTTTGTTTCTCAAATTCAAATATCTAATATTATATTTTGATGAAAAGTTTAATAATCTAGATTCTTTATTATATACTTTAATCCCATTATCATATTCAAATAAATACTCAAGATATTTTAATCCACCTGCATCTTCAGTATAACTTGCAACATCACACTGATAATAAACAGATAACAAATAAAAATAAGAAAATAGATTTAAATTTGATTCCTTAGCTATACATACTATATTTTCAAAAGCATCATCTAATGAAATTTTATTTTGCATATAAAGTCCTAAAAAATCATTACTTATCAAAGCTTTAATTAAAAGAAACTCATCTTCAGATATAGATAAATTTAATTTATTTTCTAATATAATACTAATAGTTGTAGTATATTGGTTTCCCTTATTACCGTTATTATGAGCTATAGATTTACCTATATCGTGAATTAATAAAATCAATCTAAATTTATCAATATCGATTTCATTAAAGTTTGATGAGAAATATATCTCAAATTGATTGTAAACATTAATAGTATGTTTTTTTATTGTATAATGTCTAACGCGGGCATTATAAAGTTCTTCAAAACCAGGAGCTGATTTGCAAATTTCAGAAATTCTTTGATAACAATTCATTTATTTAATTTTTGTATATTAACCACTGCCTATTAGACTCATCAATAAATTTGACTTCTATTTCACTTTCTGGATTTACAAATTTTATATTAGGATATGCAATAATACGACCAACTTCTTCTTTAAGAATATTACCATCCAAGATATTTATAGAAGTACCATCTTTATATTCAAGAGAGAGGTAAGCAGTATCTTTATAATCTGAATTAATAGATATTACATTCTCATTTGTTTCTAAGTGTACATTCCTATTTTGTCTATGATATATTCCATAAGCATTATTGGTTATTTTATTACAGATAGGATCATCAAAACCAATTAACCTTTTAAGTAAATCAGCTTGTTCGTTATCATAACAAATGATTTCAAATGAATTTAAATTTGAAAAATCAAGTTCTTCTTTTATTAAAAATTCTTGTTGAGAATATTCTTTATAAATATCAACACCATCATTAATTGTTGAATATAATCCTGCAAAATTTAGTGATAATGGATTATCAATTAATTTAAAAATATTAGCCCAATTGGTTTGCATATTCCCATTACTATAATAGCAAGAATCTGCATTTCTTTGAATTATTTCCTTTATATCAAATTTAAAAAATACAGGCATTGGACACTTAGGCAATCCTAGATTTTTTGCTTGTGGATAATAAGATTTCCATTTAGACTTATAAATCCAATCACCATCCCAATATTTCCATTCTTTTAAACGACCACTCAAAGAATCATGTCCTAAACATTCATTATAGAATTGTGTAGGAGTTAGAGGTCTAAAGTAAAATCGAGCATAATTATGTGCAGTGTCTCTTCTATCAACAAGATTTCCTGCTGCATTTGAGAATTTGCCATCTCCTTTATCTCGACTATAAATTTTTCTACTTTTAATAATATCAACTGCATTGAATAAATGTGAAAAATGATAAACAAATCCTTTCCATGAAGAAAGTTGATTATCCATTTCATTAAGAAAAAGAACAATATTATGATGTTTTTTATATTTATAAAGAACTGAATCTAATTTTTCGATAAAAGCAGGATTCTTCGATAATTTTTGCCAATTCCAATAATCTTGAAAATCATCAATAAGTTTTTCTGTAAAATTTATTAATGTGCTTTCTGAAATTATATTCCAATTAAGATAGCTAGCATAACCATATAAAAAAGATTCTTTAATTTCAAAGTCATCACGTATGAATAAGACATTCCAATCAATGTTATCTTTAAACTGAGACAATAGATTTTCATTAATTATTAAATCATTTCTTTTAGATAAAATATTCCAATTTATATAAATTTTGAATTTATTAAGCCATTCATTCGATAATTTAATCATACAAGAATCTGAAATATAATCCCAATCAAGGTAATTTTTATATTTATTTAAAAACTCTTCTTTATTTAAATCAATATGTTTATTACATGTAATAAGTTGCCAATCTATTTTATCATTGAAAGTTGTTAAAACTTCATCAGATAACTCAAATAATTCATTTTTACAAATAGAATTCCAATTCAAATCTTTATTAACTAGCAAAGATAATGATATGTAATTTGGCGAGAAATTAATATTTTTGCTTACTTCACGCCAATTTAAGGGTTTATGTAAAACACATTTTACAAAATCTGAATTAAATATAATTTTATTTGAATTAGAGATATAACCCCAATCCCAATCTTTATCTATTAGATTCAATAAAAGATCATTATTTAAATTAATATCTTTTCTAGTTGTTAAGGCATTCCAGTCCCAAGTTTTGTCTTTTAATGATATTAGTACAGAATTAGATAATTTGATTTTATTATTTTTAGAGATCATTTGCCAATTCCAATTTCTTTCACTGAGCTCTAAAATAATATTAATTGTCAAATGAATATCAAGTCGTGATGAAAAGAGATTATAGTTAATATAACTACCAAATTTCCTAAAATAAAATAAAAGATCTTTTTCATCTTTAGTAGAAAACAATATACTATATTCTGATAAGAAATCCCAATCCCATTTATCTTTATACCTAATTAATATACTAAAATTACTATTAATTGAATTTAACTTTGACAACTGTTTGAAATCCCATTTATATTTCAGATTATCAAAATAATTATTTATAATGTATAAACTCCAATCCTTCTTATTTGAATAAATTGAATTATCAAATTTAAGAAAATTATTTAAAGTAGGACTTATAGATAAAGCGCTCCAATCTATATGATCAATCCATTTGTCTAACTCTTCTGCAAAATTGAAATGTTTATGTGTGCAAAAATAAGAAAAGTCCCATTTATATTGATCTTTATTTAAAGTTTCAGAAATAATTTCATATAACTCAGAAAAAGTATACTTGCGAGTAATAATCTGCCAATATTCGGTTTGTTTAGTAGAATCTAATATTGTAATACATTCAGCAATAATTGGTAAAAAAGTATTTAAATTAAAATCAGTTTTTATAAATATATTATTAAGTAAAAACTCCCAATCCCAATATTTTGTAAAAATCAGCAAATTATCTATAATAATTTTCTTTTCAAATTTACGTGATAAAAATAACCAATCCCATTTATCTATCCATTTTTCATTACTGATAGCATTAATATTAATTGAATTATAGTATTTTTTTGTGAGAATACTCCAGTTCCAATTTAAACTTAAGTGATTCCTAATAAATTCTATACTACATTTTTCAGTAAATATTCCCCAAAAAGCTAAATCATCAATAGTGGCAAAATATTCAGAAAATTCACTAAAATCCAATTCAATTAATTTTATATCGATATGTTGTATAGCTATTAACCAATTTATTCTTTTTTGAAAAATTATTACAAAATTAATACAATCTAAGAATTTTATCTCTTTAGAAATTATATCCCATGACCAATTATAACTAGGATTATTGATAATAATATCAACATCTTCTATTTGTTTAGAAATATTATCAAATCCTTTTTCAGTTTTAATTTTATCTTTATATTTATTAAAGATATTTTTTGTCCAACAAACATTTATATTACATTCGAATCCTAATGAAAAGCTATTACTCCATGCTATATAATTAATCTTATCTAAATAGTCAACAAGTTGTATATTCCAGAAATAATTTTGTGTTGTGACTGAATAATTTTTTAATCTTGAAGTCTTCTCTTGAATTAAAAGAGTTTCAAAAATAGGAGAATTTAAAAATTCCTTTTTTCAAATCAAAATCAGAAAAAATCCTATTAATTACAATGTTAATCTCAAAATATATTGAAATTATTTCTAAATTACTTAGGATAAATTTTAAATCATATTCATTTGAAATAAATTTCCAATCCCATTTTTTGTCTGGGTAAATTGGTATCAAGTTAACAGAATCATCAATATTATTCTTAGTAATATCATAAAGATGAAAATCTATATATTCAATATTTTCTTTTATAAAATTAAAATCAAGCCTGTCTTCAAGTTCATCCCAATCCCACTCATTGTTTACTAACTTATAATTTAATAATAACAATTTAATAAAATCGATGTCTTTTATTCGAGATATTTCAGCAAAATCCCAAGGAAATTCTTCTATTGATTTTATAATAAATCCATTGTCTGCTCTTCTTGTTAAAATAGTCCAATCAACTTTATTTATAATTGAATCTATATTATTTTGTAATATTCCAATATCACAATTTTCAGAAATATTAATCCATTCTTCCCCATTTGAAATTTCAAATATATAATCAACTAATTTTTCATCAGACCACAATAATCGTTTATCGCTTATTAATTGCTTAAAGTTAAGTAGATCTTTAAATTTTATTAGACTATTAAAATCAAGAATTGAATTTGAATTTGTTAATAACTTGTCGTATTGACCTTCTAATATTTTCTGATTTTTATATTCTAAATTGTTTATATTATTCAATAAACTGGTCAACTCTATACTGAAACCAAAATCAGTATAAACCAAAGGTATTATTTCATAATTAATTTTATAAAGGTGTATAGTTATTTCGCAATTCTTTAATTGAAATAATCTTGTCTTTTCAGCATCATAAATAGAAATACCTTCAAGTTGTTCATTAATAGACTGAAAAACAATTGAATTTATTAATTTATTATTATTTGGAATTTTGTCGAAAACAAAATCTAAATTAGCATTCACTATTTTGTCAATATCAGAATTTATTCCAAATGTATTTTTAAAAGGGAATATCAAATCTTCATTTTCATTATTTGAAGTTATTTTAAAATGTTCAAATAAACATATTGATGCAGAATAAAATTTATATTTCTTTTTTTTCTCAAGAGCTCTTTTTCCATATTCAGTTAAGTTTATTACCTTTTTATCAATAGAATCAACAATTAATGCCCATTTGTATACTGGTTTAATTATTGCCTCAAATATATCATTTTCTGCAACGTCTGCATATCTTTGACAATCGATATTATCAACTACGTTAAAACCTAATAAGCCTGCAATATCAATTTTTGATATACTCCCATCGTTTATGTCAATAATTGAACACACTAAATCATCAATAATATCTAGGTCAAATTCTTTAAAATATTTGATTTTACATTGAGTTTCTTTAACTACCCAATTAGATTGAAACTTATGTAATAGTACACCGTTATCTATTATTTTTTTCCAATTCATATGTGTGGAAATTTTATTATTCTACCATTAGGATTATTCATAATAGATTCAAAGACTTTTCTATAAATAGGTTTTGATGTGAATAATTGACTATTACCTACAATTATTAAAAGTCTTCTTGCTCTAGATAATGCTACATTTAATCGATTTGGTAATTCAGCAAATCCTAAACTTGTCTGTTTAGTATAACCTAAGTCAGGATATATTGTATAATCGGCTTTTTGATTTTTTTCTAAAGCGATTTTATTACTTCTCACCATAGAAACAATTATAATATTTCTTTCCATTCCTTGAAATCTATCAACTGTACTTATACGGATAGGAATATTTCTAAAGTCATTACGTATAGTTTTTAAATATTTTAGTTGCTTCCCATAAAAACTAATTAAACCAATTCGTTTATCTTCTGATAATTGCCAGAAATTTTGATAATGATTAAAACTTTCAGATTTATTAAATTCAGAAAGAACCCAACGTATTGCTTCAATTTCTCCAAAATTAACTCGTGATGTACCCTCTAATAATTCAGGTGAATCTACATCAATCCAAATAGTATGATTATCAGGAGTAATCAATCCATCAATATTAATTCCATGATATCTTGACGAAGGATTATTCATATTAAAATCGTTAACCCCAAGATCAATCGGATTAATTAATCCACAATCTAATCCTTTATCTTGAACATAAAATTGTTTAATAACTTCATTTATATCAGGATGCATCCTATACTGCAAATTAAATGAAGATTTTAAACTATCATCTATTGAAGTAAAAAGTCTTTCAAAGTGTGATGTTTCAAGAGCTTGTATATTATCTCTTACACTTTTAATCAAATTAGTAAGTGATCTCTTTTCTGTATTATTTTTTGTTTGATTTTTTAAATAATCTAAAGTATTTAAAAAATCCTCTCTGTCAATCAATGGAGGTAATTGACGATGATCACCAACTATAATAGATTTCTCTCCAAACACTAAAGGTAATGCAAGTTCTGAAGGTGTTGCTTTACTCGATTCATCTTGTATAACTGTTGAAAATTTAATAGGACACTTGCCAAAAATATCCATATATGTTCTATAAAAACCTGTCCATTTACCTTCACTATTCAATTCACCAATCGAGCTACACGTTGCACCAATAACATTACAATTTTTTAAATAATTAATAAAGAGTAATTGCCTAATGTTTTTATTGTTTTTAGAAAAAACAACATCCCATTTATTTTGTAAATCAGGTGGATATTTTTCTATATCACAGTGTTTAAAAGATCTATTCTTTATATTTTCAATCCAATTTTCAAGTATTATATTTTGTTCACCAGTTTCATTTTCATCATTTTCATTATCAAATTTAACTATTTCACCCTCAACCCACATTTTCAGAATATCTAATGAAAATTGTTTCCCTTCACTTTCAAGTTTAGATTCCCCTCCAAACCGAATAGGTTTAACAAGATTGTGTTTTTTATTCACAATCCTATCAATGGCATTATCAACAGCTAGATTTGTTTCAGATGTTAATAAAATTCGCTCCTTTGGATTTCTCCTAATATGTTGCCAAATAATTTCAGCAATAGCAGTAGACTTACCAGTGCCTGGTGGTCCTTGTATTATAGCTAAATCTTCTGCTAATAACGTTTTAATTATTGCAGTTTTTTGAGAATTATTAATTAGTTTATTTAATTGGTGCAACTCTAGCTCTTTAAATAATTCACTTGTTTTATCTATATGCAAATCTATGTCAATAATAGGCTTGGCTTTTTCTGATGAAAAAATGAATTCTCTAATATTAGGGTTTATTAATTTTTTATTACTGTTGGTTAATAACTCAATAGTATCTTTTAATCTCTTTATTTTATCTAACTCACCTTTTAAGTTTGGAGTAACAATATTAATTGTTTTATTTTCAATGATAGAACTTATCAAATTGAAGTTATCTTTATTAATTTGAAAAACTAATATAGGGTAATTTGTTTTAAATAAGACTCCTAATTCAACATTATCAACAGTAAATGACTCACCCCAAAGGGCCTTAATTTTATTTTCCTCGTCCTCAACTCTTAATTGCGTATTTTCCTCACATAAAAATTTCTCTCTTGAACCATCAGCTTTATCAATTTCATAACTAAAAATTGATTTATCTAAGTTTTCAAGTTCTTTTTTTAATAAATCATGGAGTTTAAAAAGTTGAGAGGATTCTTTATAAAAAAGTCTAAATTTTAATACTCCTTGTTTATTATCATACTTTGTAACAATTGAGGGGAATGATTCTCTTAAATGCTTTTCAACATCAAAAATACTATTATTATTGAATTCAAGTGAAACTTTACATTTATGCTCATCACCATGAAAAGTATTATCTATAATTTGCAAATCGGAAATAATTTTTAATTTAGATTCTAAATCTGACTTTTCCCAATCTAAATCTATACCAACTGTATGGCTTTGTTCGCTAATAGAAAATCCATTAAGAGTTAAAACAGAATGGATTTCAGACCAAAAGTCATCGCTTACTTTATCATAAATAGATGCACACCAATCTTTATAAAGATCTCTGTTAAATTTATAAACAAATTCAGAATGGAAACTAACATTTTCTTTACCAAAATAATCAGTAAAAAACTTATTTAAACGATTGTATTTTAATCTATAACAATGCTTTTCTTCGTCATACCCTAACAATAGTTTTTCTTCAAGTACTTGCCTTTCTTGAGTGTTTGATAAGTTTACACTAAAAACAAAAGTATTGCCATCAATTAAACTTGGCAAAACAAATGAACTATTTTCAGCGTTATATTTTTTTAAAGCATTCTCATTTATTATAAAAGTATATTTATAACCAAATATCTCTAATCCAAAACTATTAAATAATGTTTGCAAATACTTTTCAGGAATATAGCCATTTATAGTTGTTATTGTTCTAGATTGTTGATGATACTTGAAATCATAATTTTTAAATATTTTTTTCAAGAAATATATTGGACTTGGATTTATACGAAAAATACTAGCAATACTTGAATCAATTTTAATAGGGAGATTGTTATTTTCAATAATTTGCTTTAATTTTTTAATGTTAGATATACTTAATTGAAGGTCTTTTTCATTATCAATTTCAAATTTCAAATCACTTGATTTAAGTAAAGACATTAGTGTTTTGAAAGGTGTTATAATCTGTATTATTTTACCATCAATTAATGGTTCAGGATTAAAGTTAATATAATTTTCACTTGCATATATTTGCAGATCTTCTTTAACTTTATCTGAAATTTCTGATGTTATTTCAATAGACTGTGAAAAAAAAGGAGTACCAAAATCAAATTCAGATAAATTTAATTTATATGTATCACAGATTCGTTCTTTAAAAATATCTTTATAACAATTCTGATTTACTTTTAAAGTAAGTTTATCACTAGTTAATTTTAAAGAACTAGAATCAACCGAAATTGGCAATGCTCTATATTTTAAAATTTGTTCCTGTGCATTAGTATATAAACTCCATATTTCTTTCTGGTTGTTTACTTTTGCAGATTTTAATTGTAAAGGTATTTTCATTTAAAATATATTATTAGCTTATGCAAAAAAATGTTAAATTATATCATATAATTTGAATTTAATAAAGAGAGATATTTTAATAAAACAGCTAGTAATTTTTATTAACATCCTCTTTTATAAACACCTATCTGTTATATAATCAATATACTTTTCATTACCATGGTATAATTTTCTTTTTAAATTGACTATTAATTCTTGGTAACTAGGTGAATGGAACATAATATTATCTTTTTAGTAATTGCTTTAAACTTCCACCTCATTCAATTTAGAATATACGCTCTTCATCAATAAGTCTTTTACTATTCCTCCAAAAGCTTTATTCTCCAATATTTTTACAAATATCTCCTGGTTCTGATCCATACGTTCGATTAGTTTAGTTAAGAATAAATCTTCAAAAGCATACTTGAAAGTGTCAATTTTATTTGCTTTTGCTTGTGATTTCAAAGTATCATCTAATAATAAATCGGCTTCCATCTGATCAAAGAAGAGCCTGTCAGCTTCAGTGAAATCAGTTCCAAATCTATCATTTAGAACTTCAATAATTTTAGACAATGGTGCTTTTTCATTTTTCCCTCTTTTAATACCTGCTTCTGTTACACCTTCCAATTCACCATCTTCTTTTTCTAATTCTATTGTACCTTCTTTTATTTTCTCTAACCTATAATACTCCATTGCCAATTCATCGGTTAACTGTAACCTTTCTGACATATCTCTTTTAGGGAGTTTTGTTTGCAGTAATTTTGCATAGGCATAAAACTTTTCAAAGTCCGAATCGCTAAAAGGCATTATTTGTGAAAGAAAAGAATATAGATTACACCATGTTCTTAAACCTTTCTTAAACTCATCTTGTTCTTCCTCTTTTTCAATTGACTTATATCTATCAACAGCAGGGCTGATTATAGCATATAACGCTGATTGGTCTTTTACTTTTAATAGCTTGTAAGGTTTGAAATAGATATTTGCAAAAGCTTCTATTTCTGATTGCCAATAAATCTTTTTCTTATCTAAAATATTCTTTAAATCATAAAGGTGATTTGGGTCAGGATTCTCTGACAATGTTGTTTTTTGATAATAAGGTTGAAACGAATTAAGAATTGTTTCTCTATCGTTAGCAAAATCCAGAATAAATGTATCTTCTTTACCAGGATACATGCGATTCAATCTAGAAAGTGTTTGAACTGCTTTTACACCCGATAAAATCTTATCAACATACATGGTATGTAATAAAGGTTGATCAAATCCGGTCTGATATTTTTCAGCAACTATTAAGATTTTATAATCATCCTGATTAAATATTCTTGCTAATTCTTTTTCTCCATAACCTGTTAATTCAGGTTCAGAAATACCGTTAGGAAAATCATCATCAATTACTTTACCAGAGAATGCTACTAAAATTTTTATATCAGTATAATTATTTGCTTTAATGTAGTTTGTGAATTCGATAAAATAACGTTTTGCGTGTAAGCGAGAACCGGTTACTACCATAGCTTTTGCTTTGCCTCCTATTTTTTTGCAAACAATCTGACGAAAATGCTCAATAATTACTTCCGTTTTCTGTGCTAACTCATGTGGATGTAGCGAAACAAAACGTCCAATTGCCTGAGCTGCTTTCTTCTTGTTTAATTCAGGATCATCTTTTATTGCTTTCGTGAGCTTATAATAACGTTCGTATGTTGTGTAATTATCTAAAACATCAAGTATGAATTTTTCTTCAATAGCTTGTCGCATAGAATATAAGTGGAAGGGTTCAGGAGTGCCATTTAAGCCCGTTTTACCAAATACTCCCAATGTTTTAGGTTTTGGGGTTGCTGTAAAAGCAAAAAATGAAATATTCTGCTGATGTCCTCTCGATCTTAATGATTTCTCAACTTCAGCATTTATTTCATCTTCTAAGTCATAATCTTCTACATCAGTTTTTGCAGCTTCATCAAGTGTTTTAACTGCTAAAACTTCCTTCATTTTTTTACTGGCTTCACCTCCCTGTGAACTATGTGCTTCATCAATTATTACAGCATATTTCCGATCTGGTATATCTACTACTTTCCCAATTACAAAAGGAAATTTCTGAAGTGTTGTAATTATTATATGCGTGCCTGCAATTATAGCATCAGCTAATTGGGTACTATCTTTATCAATTTTTTCAACAACACCTGTTTTATGTTCAAATTGATAAATAGTATCTTGTAATTGTTGATCAAGAATTCTGCGATCTGTAATTACTATTACACTATTAAAAACACGTTCGTCATTATTATTGTGAAGACTTGATAAATGATAAGCCAACCAAGCTATAGTATTACTTTTACCTGATCCAGCAGAATGTTGAATCAAATAATTTTTACCTGCTCCAGTTACTTTTGCATCAGATATTATTTCACGTACTGCGTCTAACTGGTGATAACGGGGGAAAATAAGTTTTTCTTTTTTACGCGTTTGTCCTTCAAATTCATATTCCTCAACCTGTAAGTGCACATAACGATTTAGTATATCCATCAAGCTATCTTTCTCAAATATAATTTCCCATAAGTAAGAGGTTTTATAACCATCAGGATTTATTGGATTCCCTTTCCCTTTATTATCTCCTTTATTAAATGGGAGCCAATATGTACGGTCACCATCTATTTTAGTAGCCATATACACTTCATCAGGATCAACAGCAAAATGAACCAATGCGCGCTTCTTAAATGCAAATAGCAATTCTTTACTATCACGCGTGAAAGTATACTGTTTTTTAGCATTCTCAACTGTTTGTCCGGTAAAATGGTTTTTAAGTTCAATTGTTGTTATTGGTAAACCGTTTAAACTTAGAACCAAATCAATAGAATATTTATTTTTACTGCTGAAATAAACCTGACGATATACTTTGAGATTGTTTTTATTATATAATTTAATAGTCTCTTCATTCAAACCAGTTTCAGGTTTAAAGAACGCCATTCTAAATTTAACACCATAATCAGTAAACCCATTGCGAATTACATCCAAACACCCTCTCAACTCTAATTCTTTAAAGAGTCTTTGTATTACTCTGTTATCAGCATCAGCACCATGTACTGCTGTAATCTTTTCCCAAGCTTTGGGCTGAGTATTCTGTAAAAAGGCAATTACTTCATATTTAAACATCCCAAGTTCAGGACTGTAATCAGGTGCATTCCCTGCTGTATAACCGCCATTTTCAATTAATGATTCTACAATAGCAGATTCAAATACCATTTCAGATGTAATATTGTTCATTATATCTCCTCCTCGTTTTTATCTGTTACTTTAATAAATTCAGAATATGTAACTTCCTGCAGTACTGTCTTTAAAATATGTCTATCCTTTTCAGAAACATTATCTTTTAAAATTCCATCAGGATAGCATTCATTAATTAAATCATTGAACATTCCAAAATTATAATCCATTAATCCGGTCAACCTTTGAGGAACTTCTAAATCCATTAACTCACAAGTATCAGGATTGAAAAATTTTATTTTAGGTTTATTAAAATCATTATATTCACGACCTTGAAAGAATGGCTTACCAACACTTGAAGGCCAAAGTATACCAAAAAATTCAGATCGTCCAGACTTGTATACTTTAGCTATTTGTAAACTACCTCCTACCTCTCGAATAGATTTTTCTAATGCAATATCTCTTAAAATAGATAAGGGTTCCATATTTAACTTTGAATCGTATCTTTCTTCTTCCATTAAAAGGTTTTTAAACCGATCTTTAGCTTCTTTTTCTATTTCTTCTTTAGGATCACCCAAAAATGTATAAAAGCGTGTTTTTGAATCATCTTTTGTGAGTTCTTCAAATAAAAATCCATCAGCTTCACTTGAATAATATAAATACCAAATTCTAAAACAGTTTGATTGCCAACACCAACCACCAAAGAGAAACTTTGCACCACTTCTTAATTCATGAATATCTTCTCCCTTAATTTCAGAAACTATAGTTTTAATAAGGTTTGTAAACAAATCCGAAATATAATTAAGCACTTCAGTTATATCAGTTTCAGGTTTTTTTAAATATATATTAAATTTGATTGAAGAAATTAAATTAAGTATTAAAGGATAAGCACGAAATGTACTCCCTGCAAAACATAATAAACAATCCTTGCGAGGTAATTCAAATAATTTAATACCATTATCCCATTTTTCACCACCAGTTAAAGTACTATCGGTAGCAAAAACTAATTCTTCTGTATTGTTTACTTGCCTAATCCATGCTGTACAAAGTGTCATAACTCAATATTATTTAATTAAACTAACTTTCTATTATGCTAACTCATTAATTAAAGTAATGAGAACTAACTGATAAAATTTTATTTATTATATTTTTTCAATCACTCTTTTTATCTTTATTGAAAATTAAAAAAGAACATAATACAGATAATCAGAAACTTGATAGTGTCTTTTTTATTTTTCTTTTTCATTTCTTTTTTTTTCTGCCAAACTATATGACCGATAAGTTTTAGAGCCTTTACCTATAACTCGCCCTTGTTCTACCAAGCCGTAAATTATCTTTTGTAATTCCTTTTTTGGAATATCAGCGATTCTTTTTTGAATATTACCTATTGATGAATTAGGATAATTTTGAAAATCAGTTAATATTAGTTGTTCAAGCACATAAGGCTCTAAAGTTTTTAAAGTTGGTTTTATATTCAACTTTGAATCTGAAAGCAACTTTGGATTAATAATAAAAGCATTACCTTTACCTTTTCCATGAGTTAGAAGTATATTTTTTTCAACTAATTTAATATACCAACTTCTTAATCTATTTTCTTCAGGAAGTTGAAGAATTTTAGTAAGTTCAGTTGATAAAATCTTTTGATGTCTTGCCACAACTCCAACAACTATTTTTTCTCGTTGTGTTAACTGAAAATGCTGTGTAATATAATCAGTTAGTCTAAGAGCTTCAATATCCACAATCTTAGATTCAAGAAAAACAGCAACTTTATTAAAATCAGATTCAATTACAGGAAATGGTTTTGCATCAGCACTTAATTTCTCATAAATAAGATCATAACCAGAGCCTTCTCCTTCCATTAGTTTAAGATCATGAAGTAATTTTATTAGATGAGGATTCCGTCTGTGTTTTTCATGAAGTATATTTTCACTTGTTATGCCAAGTGGTAAACTTCCGGGACTTGAAATTCTCAAACTGTTGGGATAAACCTCAATTGAAATATCAGCAGAAATTAAATATGATTTATGAGCAAATGCGTTTATCAGTAACTCTCTTATAACTTCTTTGGGATAATGTCTAACTTGATTTCTAAATAATCCATCTGGGAATTCATAACTATAATTAAGTTCTACAGCTTCTTTTTCGATAGCATATAATAGTTCCATTGGATTTAAAGTATAATCATCCCAATTATATTTTCTTGTTTTTTGTTCTAAAAAATCATAAACAATATATTGAACTGTAATAGGATAAGATAATCTAGAACGTTGTTGGGCAGTACCAATCCATAATACCCCCAAATTTGTCAATTGGTGATTATTAATTAAATTATAATGTTCCAAAATTTCAATTTCACTCTTTTCCTTCACACTATCCTTAACTCTGTCAGACTGACGTATATCATGTATTAATTTCTCAATATTACCTGAAGGAATAGAATCTAACGAGATATTACGTGATACTAACTCCCATTGAAAAGCATCTTTTTCAGCAACTATACGTTGTAAATCTTCACCCCGAACAGGTTCACACTTATCTGCAATTCGTATATATATTTTACCATCGGATGTTGTAGCAACTACTTTTTGAGATGGATAAACTATTATTTCAAAATACTCACCACCATTTTGATGTGTTAAAATGAGAGAAGAAGATAAAGCAACAGAAAAAGTAAATCCTCTAAGTTTTTCTAAGGTAATGTTTATTATTTTTTGTTCTATTCTTTGTTCTTTTGGAGGTTCATGTAATTTATCGTCAATCCCTATTAAGATAACACCCCCTTGAGCATTAGCTAGACAAACACAAGTTTTAGCTAATTCTTTAAAACCCTTATCCCCGGTTTGAATCTTTTGTAAACTTTTATATTCTTTATTTTGTGTTTCCATAGTTTAAATACTAACTTTAATTTTCCCTGTTACAACGTCACTTATCAAAGTAATGCGATACTCCAGAAATAGTTCTATTTGTTTCTTGTATTTCTCTATTATTAAATCAATACGGTTACATTCTTGCTCTATAAAAAAAACAATAGTTTCTTGTTCTTCTAATTTTGGGAATGCAAAATATAAATCAGACATAAAATCCCATCCAACACGTGGCATTTTTGCTCCAAAAGTTGATCCATTTGCAACATTAGTAAATGATGTTGAGAGTAAACGATACTTTAAGAAATTTGAATTATAATTTTTCAACAGTTTCAATACAAAAAAATCTCCTACAGCAGAACCTTCGAATTCAGAAACCCATACTTTCGCTAGATATGGTCTTAATTTACCATATAAAATATAGCCAATATTAAAATGAATTCCATCTCCTTCAAATACTGAATTAGATTTAATATATTTTCCTGTTTTGCTTTCAATATTTTCTAAAGCTATTTTTATTTCTTCACCATCTGATTTCTCTGTTATTAAAGTGACTATATATTTCAACTTCTTCACGTCCCAATGTTTCGGTACATCCCCAAGCCATTCAACACCACTTGGTTTTAGTTTCACATCAGGGTTTATTCCTTTTGTTACAGCTTTATTAATTACGGCTTGCTTTTCCTCTTTGTAAAGTGTAATAAGTTTTTGTTTATTGGCTATTATTTTATCTATTACTGATGTTTTAGAATCAAGGAATGAGGCAATGGAGGTTTGTTCTTCAGTTGGAGGAATAATAAATGGAATTTTAGCCATCATGTTATTCATCAATTTTGGATTTATATCCAAACGAACAGAATATCTTGTCCCTAAATTAAGGAAGTAAGGAAGGAATCTTAAATCTATCTGATTCCAGTTTTTTGGTTGAATAGTACCGCAAACATTAGTACAATTAAATTTCCCTTCCCTATGAAATACAGTACCTGCATTTGCACCGTCAGTAGTCCATGTAACATATTCGCCTTCAAAGTCAAAAGTATTTAGATAGCCCATTACACCATTATTCTCAGTTTGGGAACTGTAAACTGGATATTCTCCTTCATTTTCTCCAATCTCAATATTACTTATAACTCTCCCTCTTCCAATATTAGTAACTCTACCAACTGTTGCCAAATTCCAATGTTCAGGAATTTCACCTATCCATTCAATACCCGAAGGTTTATATTTTTCGTATTTCTCCATTAGTCTAAAACTGTTTTTTCTAATTCAGTAGTTTCAAGTTCCAATGCTAATATTTCAGCTTTAATATCTGCTAGATTCCGCAAAGGTTTAAATTCATAGAAATACTTAGTAAAGTTTATTTCATAACCTGTTTTGGTCTTGCTTTCATCTATCCAGGCATTAGTTACATGAGGTTTTACTTCACGTTCAAAGTACTCTTCTATAGTCTGTGGTATCAATCTCCCACTACTATCTTTCTGTAAAAAAGGAATATTTTCAGAATCACGTAAGGATGGATCAACTTTTTGTTTACCTTTACTACCTGCCATAGGCTGCTCAACAGTTATTCGCCAATAACCAAAAAACGCATTTGGCATTATTTTGCAAAATTCCCCTTCTGTATATTCACCATATATCTTAGTAATAAAACCAATACCCTTTGTTTCTCCGTTTTCGGGTATCTCCTTTCGTTTATTCCCTAAACTTCGCGCCATTTTTTGATAAAAGCGATTGGGTTCTCTCTTAATTTCTTCATCTTTTACTCCAGTAGCATTTATCAACTGTATGCAACCTTTACGTTCAGCACTTTTATTATTTGTAAGCACCCAAATATATGTTGAAATACCTGTATTGTAAAACAATTGGTCGGGCATTGCAATTACAGCTTCTAACCAGTCGTTTTCAATTATCCATTTACGTATATCACTTTCACCACTTCCAGCTTGTCCGGTAAACAATGGCGAGCCATTAAAAACTATTGCTATTCGGCTACCTTCATCTTTCATTTTAGAGAGCATATGTTGCAAAAACAACAAAGAGCCATCGTTAATTCGTGGTAAACCAGCTCCAAAACGACCATTTATGCCTCTTTTTTCTGCTTCATCTTTAATTATCTTTTCAGCTTTTTTCCAGTCAACACCAAAAGGAGGGTTTGAAAGCATATAATCAAATTTCTCATTCTCCAATCCATCAACAGTAAAAGTATTTCCAAACTTTATGTTTGAAGGGTTCTGCCCTTTAATCATCATATCTGATTTACAGATAGCATAAGATTCAGGATTAATTTCCTGTCCGAATACTTCCAATTTTGCATCAGGGTTTTGTTCTTTAATAAACGATTCAGAAACAGAAAGCATTCCGCCAGTACCGCATGCAGGATCATATAATGTCTTTACAATACCTTTTTTAAAAATATCTTTTTCGTTATTGAACAAAACGTTTACCATGAGTTTTATAACCTCACGTGGAGTAAAATGTTCCCCTGCTGTTTCATTTGAGAGTTCAGAAAACTTACGTATTAATTCCTCAAACACATAACCCATTTCCATAGATGTCATATCAGACAAATCAACTTTGGCAAACTCGTTAACAATTTTAAATAAAAGATCTGTTTTAGGATCGTCCAGTCTGTCAATTTGAGAATCAAAATCAAAGTATTCAATAATTTCACGAGCACCTACAGAAAACCCATTAATAAAATTACGAAGATTGACAGCAACATGAGTAGGTTCAGCTTTTATCTTTTCAAAATCGTATTTACTACGATTATGAAAATTTAAACCTGCGATTTTGTTTAAAGTAACATCTTTAGCTGTATCTGATAAGTTTTCAATTCTAGGCAAATAGCCTAAAACCTTATCTTTAGTTGGTGCTATTACACAATCCAATCGCCTTAATACAGTCATTGGAAGAATAATTTTACCGTAATCAGACTGTTTGTAATCACCTCTTAGTAAATCGGCTACTTTCCATATTAGATTCGCTTTTTCCTTAAAATCTATCATTGTTTGGTTCTATTTATTAAAGTCCAAAAGTACTAAAACATTTCCAATAAATGGAAATTTCCACTAATTTAAACTCTTTCTAAATAATAAATATAATAAATTCATACACTCATTTGAATTGCCTTCTTTCAAATGTGTGTATTCCAATACTTAAAATTGTCTTTGGTGAAATCTGTATGAATAAAAAATTTCAAACCCACAAAACGAAATGGAGCGGAGCATAATGGAGGAGCAGGGTGGTTTTCAATTTTGCTTCATCCTGATTTCATCCTGTTTCCTCTTTCTCCTTTCAGGGGAAAGATACAGATAGGGGTTCTTTCCAGGAGCTGTATGAAAAAGAAATTTCAAACACACAAAACGAAGTGGAGCGAAGCGCAACATAGGAGCAGGGTTGTTTTCAATTTTGTTTCATTCTGCTCCATTGCCTTTCGATAGAATTGGTATGTATAACAAATTTCAAATGAGGTGTACAGGAATGTGACGTCATTCCACGAAGTGGGATGGTGCGCATGGATTGGAGCAATCATTTTCAATTTTTATTAAATACGGATTCTATCTTATCTTCGCAAGGCTTTGCAAGGTTGCCATTTCTCCATCAAATCTGGTTAACTCATCTCTTACTATTCTTGCTTTTCTGTTGGCAGGATCACTCAGGTATTTATTGAGTAATTTCAATTCTAAAATAGTAGATTTTTGATGGTCAATCATAGAAATAAGAATTTGATTACTGCCGTCAGAAGAGCTTGAAGAATACTTATTACTGATAGCCGTTTGCATTCCGTTAAAGTTTGCTTCTATTGGCATGGGGATAGATTTCCCCCCTCTTTGGTATTGGTCAAGCCATTTTATAACAGGTGCAGTTTTTGAGTCTCTAAGCAAGCTGTTACTTGCTATAAATTCCTGACCTTTTTCTCCTGCGCGGTAAATCTGGTCTCCATTGGTATAACCACCTTCAGCATAAGCCGGGGGACTTGGCATGTTTGCCTCTATTGTTGCCAATGAAGCTGCTAAGGTTGCAGCAATTAAGATTTCCATAGGTATAGCAACTACAGGACCATATTTCCAAATAGCTATTGAAGCAACTGCAGCTGATTGTATCGCATTTACTTCGTTTAATCTTGCATCTCTTAAAGCTTGGTTGTACGTAGCAGTATCTTTTTGTTTTTGAAGATTGTCATCTAATGCCTTAACTTTTAAATCATAGGCTGCCTGTGTGATTAAGTGTTTATCAAGTTTTGTTTTTAAAGCTGTTTTTTCAATATTATCATTTGTTTCTAATTCGCGATTCTTTTTGTTTTCTGAAGCTGTAAGTAAGTTACTATATGAAGTCCAGGCATTTTTCAATACGTCAACTGACATGGTTATCAATCCGACAAGATCTTTACCTTTCTTCAATCGTTCAAAAAATAAATTCCAATCTTCGGGACTGAAACCCATTACATCAACTTTTTTATCATTAAGTAATTTATCATCAGATTTGTTTCCGTCTTTCTTCTTTCTCTCAATATCGTCCCACAATTTCATTAATGCATTCAGATCTTCCTGCAATTTTTGTCTTGCTTCAGGTGTCATATTTGCACTTACTCCTGTCATTATTCCACTTTGCAAAGATGTTTGTATAACAGTCATTAGTTTTTTAATATTTGCTTCCTGCAATACTATTTCAGCATCATTCTGTTGTATTTCCAACTCTTTCTTTGCAGCATCTAAGGTTTTAAATTTACCAAGATTTGTTTCACCATACTTATCATGCAATAGCGTTTTAGCTTTCTCCAGGGTGTCGGTAGACATCAACTCTTCAGCATTCTTTTGTTTTAATTCAGAAAGAGAAGTTTGAGAAGCCAAATCTAATGTTTTCAATTCCTTTTCGTAAGCCTTGGTATTTATCTTATCTATATTTACTTTATGAGTACTCAAAATAGATTCCCATGCAGCTACATCTTCATCTTCAAGTATTCTTTTGTCTTTTGTATATTGATTGTACTCTTTTATAGCTTTCTGATACCTTTGATTCTCTTTATCAGTTTCATCTCCATCTCCGATTAAACCTTGCATAAAACTGTGTTTCTTATCGGCGAAACCTTGTTTTATCCTTTCCATATTCTTTTGATGGGTTATTTCTTCCTGCTCTAAAATGTAATTATCATCTTTATGGGTTTCTAACTCTTTCCGATGACGTTCTTCTTCTTTAGCCAACTCTTTTTTCTCCCCTTCATCCATTGCATCCAATTTGAGTTTGTTTTCTTCCTCAATATTCTTCTCTCTTTTTTTAGCATTTTTCTCTGAAGCTTTGATGTCTTTTATGGCTTGAGCTATTAATGCTTTCTCTAAAATATCTGTTTCCTCCTGCATTAATTTTGTGAGTTCGGGGATTCCCTTTCTTCTTAATTCAAGAACATGCTTAGCATTTTTGTCTTTTGCATCTATTAATTTCTGCTCATCAGAAATTTCAATAATCCCTAATCTGGTTCTGAAGTTAGCTACATCTTCAATAATTTTCTTATTTGCTTCTTCAGCTTCTTTTAATTCCTGATTGGCTTTCTTTAAATTTGAAGCAATAAAATCACGATCTGCCTTATCATTAGTACCTACTGTAATATCACTTAAATGCTGAATCTTTTCATAATAAGTAGTGATGTCAATAGTCCCTTTATCGTATTGTGATTTTAAAGTTGAAGCTTCATCTTGTCTTATTTTTATTTTAGATTTTGCAACATTGGTTTCATATTCTAAGATTTTATCACTCATTCTTTTTTCTTTATCCATGACCTCTGTCATAGCCTCAGAATATTTCTTACCAACTTTTACCAGCTCTTCTTCCTTTGTTTTCAAAGCAATTTTCTTGATAGTTTCAGCATTGTACTTATTCAGATTGTCGGTTAAAATAGAAGTAGAAATATTCTCTTTATCGATACCCTCTAATATTGCCGGTGATAAATCTCTTAGTTTATTATAAATCTTATTTCGAACATCAGAAGTCAGGTTTTGGTCTTTTAAGGAAATTACCAAAGAATTAACTTCAATTCTTTCTTTCTCCATCTTTTCAGAAGCAGGTACCTGTAAATATTCATTCATAGAAGAAGTCAGATTTGTAAAGCCTGCTACAATGTTTCCGATAGCATCTACAGCAAAAGAAGCCATATTTCTTTTTAAAGCTGTCCATGATTTATTGAACATTATCATTTTACCTTCGGTAGCTTCTAAGCCTTCATGAGCAAATCTTCCATATTTCTCTACTATGATATCTATGGCTTCCCCTGAAGCATATTGTACTCCAGTCAATCCTTTAATCTCAGGTACTAATCTTTCAATTTGTTTGGTAGTTCCTCCAAAAGTTCCATTCAGATAAGACATGGCTTTATTCAGGTCCATCTCAGGATCTATTTTACTTAATGCCATGGCTGCCTTGGTCATTTTCTTAGCCATATCTTCATTCTTGCCTAAGCTTAAAGCCATTGTTTCTGCCTCTAATATTTTAGACCTGGAGAACAAAGATGTTTTACTCATGGATGTTGCAAACTCTGTCATTCTTTGAGTAGCATCAGCATTCCCATTCAACGCAAAACTTAATTTATGTATCTGAGCTTCGTATTCAATAGCAGCATCGATACCACTCACAAACATACCTTTTACTTTTCCGAATAAGCTCATTATCCCTTGTGCAGAAATCATTCCTACAGCCATTGCTTCGGCAGAAGCTAACCAACCATCAGCAATATTCTTAAGGCCTTTTTTATGATCTTCTATAATGCCGTTAAGCTTTTTAATGTCAGCAGTTTTTTCATTGTACTCTGAACTTCCAATTGTACATTGTTCAATTTCTCTGTTCAATGTTTTAAAAGCTGCTTTTACTCCTGCTATTTTATTCTCAACTTCTTCTCCATTGATGAAGATGTTAATACGTCTGTTACTGTTTACGGCCATGCTTTAAAAATTATGAATTATGAATTATGAATTATGAATGAATGAATTAAATCACTAAATTACAAAATCACTATATCGCTAAATTACTTTACAATTCGTGTTCCGGCACTTGCTGCCATTACATATTTATCACCAAAGTAGACACTGACTAAATCAGATAAGCTTCCGATATTTACTTCAACGTTTGTATCAAACCAATCAATAGGCTTTCTTCCTATGCCTTTTTTTAAATGGGAGAACTGTCCGAGTTTTGGGCTTATGTTAGCTTTTTTTGTCAATTTAGATTGAGTGCTTTTCATTCCTTTTACTACTCCCATTGGAGTATGTATCCATCCATTGCCTACTCCATAAGCTTTAAAAACACCTGACCTCCAAAACTCAAAAGAGACATTCTCTACCATATCATATTTCATTATGAGTTTTGGTTTTACACTCTTTACAAGACTGCCACTCTGATCAGGCATATCCTGTTTAATGGAACTTTTAAAAAGACTTGCAACTTCTTTGCTCCATTTCTTAGCTTCTATTTCAAATAACTCCTGATTTATTGCGTTACCTTCAAATACAGTAACATCTAATCCTAACTCCTGTACAGATAATAATCTACTCATAATTGTATGTTGTTTTTAAGGAAAATGAATACATCATTAATACTATTCACATCAGTATTAATACAAAAATCAAACTTCAATTTTGAAACTAATTTTTCAATCTTTCTCACTTTAATTTCTTTGGGTTCATATTGACTACCATAACAAAAAGGAACTCTAACATATCCATTCAGCTTCCTTTCTTCAATTCTTTTTAAAATGACTGCTTCCGATGAAAATAGTTTGATAACAATAACTTTATCAAACAATCTATAAATATGACGTATATTTATTGATAAGCCTGAACTTTCAACAACAGCTATATTTTCATTTTTAATTGAATCAGTCATTTTATCCCATGCAACAGCTTCAAAAATCTTATCAAACGCTGAATATTTTATCCTATACTCATCAATTGAATAGCAATTGCAGGTAAAATAATCAGCTATCATTTTTGAAGCTGTTGTCTTTCCTGTACAAATATTGCCGACAAATGAAATTAATATTTTCATAATTCAACTCCTCCATCTTTTAATCCACTTATTTGTGCTTCTATAAATTCTCCCTGAAGCGACACAATAAAACTGAAAGATTTAGGCAACATTAGGCTACCATTGTACTTTATTTTTCTTATTTGCTGTGAAGCTTTATTTTGTTGTGGTTTAAAAAGTTGAAGTAATGATATCACATCTGTACTTTTCAATTTCATTTGCAGATTAATTGGTTCGGCAGTATCCATAAAATTATACCAGGACTCAAGGTAGTTTGGGAATACACCACTTTCTCCATCTAACCTAAGTTCAGTATCACTTATGATGTTTCCGTGAACATCATATTTTAAAGCACTTGCAAAAGGATATTGATGGCCGTTCTTATCATTTATCATACCGTGCCAAATCAATATTTGCATATCAGAATCATTTACACCTGTCTCAAATGCTTCACTTGTACCTAATTGATTGCTATCAGGCAACAATCTGTCGTTCATAATTACATTGGTAGTTACTCCGATATCTACAGAAACTTTAGTATTTGAAGATGAAAGATCATTTTTAATTCCCTTTTTTACTTCTCTTACTGAAGTACCATAGCGAACCCATGAGAGGGAATAGTCGGTGTCATTTTTTTTATAAATGTAATAACAGCCTTCCATCAATACTTCTGCGACTACATTTAACTTATCTGGAGTTGGCAGATCTGTTAATTTCAAAAAACTGTCAAGGCATTTGAAAAGTGAAATATCATTTGTTTCTGAATCGCTCTTTTGTGTCAACCAATATCCGGGAGGATCTACTGAAGAAATCTCCATGCTATTTTTTATTATCATATTGGTGATGTCAACAAAATGATAGGAGTTTAAAATATCTTTCAGAAAAGAGATTTCAATTTCTTTAGTCTCGGCGTTAAGCCAAA
>JBAXLO010000046.1:0-25580 GCA_037134755.1 Bacteroidota bacterium
TATTATAATCAAACATCAATAAATAAAGCAATTTACAATACTTTAAATAAACAATTTATTGTTAATTTAGTTTTAATTTATAAATACAATTTTAATAATAATTTTATTTTAGTTATTCATTTTAATTTAGATTAATAATTATTACTTTTTTTAAAAGTATTATACGTGTAGTTTTAAATACATTTGTTATTAAGAAGTTAATAATAAGTTAAAATGTTCTTATATAAAAAACAATCTAAAAAATCACATTAAAGATTTTGTTTAAAAGCATATTAGAATTAAATTAAAATTATTTAACCGTAAATTTAAGTTCTAAAAATCAATTCTTATTTAATACTATATTCATAAATTTCCGTATAATCAACTTATTAAGTATTATTTTTAATATGATAAAAAAAGAAACCCAAAATTAACATTTCATTAACAAAATAAAAAACTAGTTTTTGTGATTTGGTAAACAATTTTTTAATAACATTGCATCATTAAAATTAACACAATTAATTAATTTTTTAAATAAAATAAACATATGACAAACATTGCTTTAACTCAAAAAGTTGATCAATTCATGGCAAAGGTTATTGCCAAAAATCCTAGTGAAACAGAATTTCACCAGGCAGTAAGGGAAGTTGTAGAATCATTATTCCCATTTATTGAAGAAAATCCAAAGTATAATGGAATTCTAGAAAGAATAGTTGAACCTGAAAGAGTAATCATGTTCAGAGTTCCATGGTTGGATGATAAAGGAAATTTCCAAATCAACAGAGGTTTTAGAATAGAAATGAATAGTGCTATTGGACCTTACAAAGGTGGTTTACGTTTCCATCCTACTGTTAATCTTGGTATTTTAAAATTTTTAGCTTTTGAACAATGTTTCAAAAACAGCTTAACAACACTTATGATGGGTGGTGGTAAAGGTGGTTCTGATTTTGATCCTAAAGGAAAATCAGATAATGAAGTAATGAAATTCACTCAGAGTTTCATGAGTGAATTACAAAGACATATTGGTCCTGACACAGACATTCCAGCTGGTGACATCGGTGTTGGTGGACGTGAAATTGGTTTCATGTTTGGTCAGTACAAAAGACTAAGAAACGAATTTACTGGTGTTTTAACTGGTAAAGGTTTAGAATGGGGTGGCAGTTTAATTCGTCCAGAAGCTACTGGTTATGGTCAAGTTTATTTTGCAAAAGAAATGTTAGCTACTAAAGGTGATTCTTTCAAAGGCAAAACAGTTGTTGTTTCTGGTTCTGGTAACGTTGCTCAATATGCAACTCAAAAAGCTACTGAATTAGGTGGTAAAGTTGTTACTATGTCTGATTCTAATGGTTACATCTTTGATCCAGCTGGTATCACTGCTGAAAAATTAGCTTTCGTTATGGAATTGAAAAACGTAAAAAGAGGTCGTATTTCTGAATATGCAACTAAATACAACTGTCAATACGTTGAAGGTAAAACTCCATGGGGCGTTAAATGTGATGTAGCATTACCAAGTGCAACTCAGAATGAATTAAATGGTGATGATGCTAAAACATTATTAGCTAATGGTTGTATCTGTATTTCTGAAGGTGCTAATATGCCATCTACTGCTGAAGCTGCTGAATATTTTGTAGAAAAGAAAGTTCTTTATGGTCCTGGTAAAGCTGCTAATGCTGGTGGTGTTGCAACTTCAGGTCTAGAAATGGCTCAAAATTCTCAAAGACTTAACTGGACAAGCGAAAAAGTTGATCAAGAATTACATACTATTATGGTTAACATTCACAAAACTTGTGAAAAATATGGTAAAGAAGCAGATGGTACTATCAATTATGTTAAAGGTGCAAACATTGGTGGTTTCGTAAAAATTGCTGAAGCTATGTTAGCTCAAGGTTTAGTTTAATTTTTATATCTTTTAAATTAAAAAAAGAGGTGAGATTTTCTCACCTCTTTTTTTTTGTTCACATTTATATACTATATTTGCATTTTTATTAATACTAGCTCATATGAAAAAATTACATTTATTAATCATTACTTTAATAATTTTTCTTTTCTTTTATTCAATAAGTTATTCTCAAAAAACTTATTTTTTAAATAATAAAATTTTATCTGGTTACAACCATAAAATATCTGGAAATGATATAGAATATCATTCTCATGAACCAAATGTAAACGATGCATTATTGACAAGATGTACTGATGGAAATATGGCAATAGAATGGAATACTCAAAATATTCCTTTAAATTTTGTTGATAAGGAAGCTACTTTTACATGGATTGCAGCTTATTCATGCGGTACAAGTAGTGCAAATAGAAAATTTGATTTGTATATAAATAATGAATTAATTTTAACTTTTACTACGTATTATCTTAAAAGTCCAAACTCATGGAAATTTGAAGGAAAAAATGGCGTTATCCTTTCTTTTGACGAAAAAACAAAAGATAACGTTGATGATATTATGGGTAATATGTTTCTTAAAGTACCTACCAATATTTACAAACCAGGTTCAGCATTGCTAATGAAGATTGTTGGTGAAAAAGAAGATAGTAAGGATTGGTATATGACTTTTAAGTATGATATTTTTGAGAAAGTAACAGTTGTTCCACAGCAGGTTATTGTAAAATCAATAAATGGGAAAATGCAACTTTTAGAGATAAATATTTACCATATTAATAATTCAGGCAAAGCTACAATTATCATAAACAATGAAAAAGCTAATAAAAAGGTTTATGATTTAAAATATGGATCAAATAACTTTACTTCAAATACTCCTGTTTCATATATTCCTAGACCTGTTAAAGTTGAAATAATTATTGATGATACTACTTTTTATAATCAAACTTTAATGATTAATCCTGTAACATATCGAGAATTATGTTTAGTATCTCATGCTCACACTGATATTGGATATTCCGACCTCCAACAAGATGTTATGCAAAAACACATTGATAATATTAATGTAGCTTTAAAAATAATAAAGAAAACAGAAAATTATCCTAGTGATGCTAAATATATTTGGAATATTGAAAGTTCGTGGGCTGTTGATCATTTTATGATACAAGCAACAGATGAACAAAAAACAGGATTTATTAATGCCATAAAAAATAATTCAATAGGTTTATCTGCAACTTATAATAACATTCTTACAGGACTCTGCCAACCTGAAGAATTGATCGAACTTACCTCATATGTACATAATTTATCTACCCAGTATAATTTTTCAATGCCCAAAACAATGATGATAAATGATGTTCCTGGTTTAAATTGGAGTATAATTGATGCTTTAGCTCAAAGTGGTGTAAAATATATTGCAAGTGGTCAAAATTATATATCTAGTTTGCCCCAATTGGGCGACAGAGTTGGTAGTTCTAACCAGCTTTTGGGCGACAAGCCTTGTTATTGGTTTTCTCAATCAGGTAAAGAAAAGGTTTTATTATGGTTAGGTGGTAAAGGTTATAGCTGGTTTCATGGCTCAAGTGTTGCTAAGATGCCGAATAAAGTTAAAGCTAACTTAATGCAATATGTTAAAGAGTTAGAAGAACAAAATTATCCTTATGATATGGTTATGCTACATTATACAATCCCTGCAGATAATGGCACTACCGATGATAAATTATCAGATTTTGTTAAAGATTGGAATGAAACCTATGAGTCTCCTAAATTGATTAATTATAATATAAACACGCTTATGGAAGTGTTTGAAAAGAAATATGCTAATAAAATCCCTGGAATTCAGGCTGACTTTACTCCATATTGGGAGGATGGGGCTATTTCTTCTGCTAAAGAGGAAACGATGGTTCGTCAGTCTAGCTCATTTCTTCATAGTATTTCTGCTTTAAAATCAATGTTGGCATTTGATAAACTAACTTCATTAAGTATTGATTACAATATTAATATTGCGTGGACGAATATCTTAATGTTTCAAGAGCATACTTGGGGTTCGTGGAATAGTATTTCTGAGCCTGATGCTCCTTTTAGTACTAAACAATGGGATTATAAAAAACAATTTGAAATTGATGCTGTAAATAAAGTCAAAAATATTTTAGACTCACTTTTGATGAGGAAGAATGGGGAAGTAAAACCAAATGAATATTTTGAAGTTTTCAACCCAAATTCCTGGAAACGAACAGATATTGTTACTATTCCTTCAAATATTTATGTTGAAGATAATTCTTTTGTAAAAGATAAAAAAGGAAATAAATATCATATTCAACATCTTTCTACTGGCGAAAATATATTTATTGCAAAAGATATCCCAGCTTTAACTTCAATTAAATTTCAGTTATCAAATCAAAATATTGTCGAAACATATCCACTTTCTATTTCCAAATATTCAATAGAAAACCAGCAATATATAATAAAAATCGACAGTGTTCACGGGAACATCAAAAGTATCATACGCAAGAAAAATTCACAAGAATTAGTTGATCGAAATAATAAATTTAAGTTCAATCAATATCTATATGTACCAGGTTATAATCCTGCTGATGTTGTTAGCAATGCATCTTGTGAGATTATTATTAAAGATTATGGAAAAGTGATGGCTTCATTAATAGTTAAGTCAAAGCCTACAGGAAGTAATGAAGTTTTGCAGGAAATTAGGTTATATGACGGTATTGATAGAATTGATATTATAAATACTATTGATAAACTTAAAGTTAGAGAGAAAGAAAGTGTTCATTTTGCATTTCCTTTCAACATAACTGATGAAGATGTTAAAATTGGATTAGGTATTGGATACCTTCAACCTAATAATAAACAAATTAAGGGCTCTTGCAAAGATTATTTTTGTATGAATAATTGGGCTGATGTTTCAAATAAACAGACAGGTATTACATTAACTTGTAACGATGCTCCTATGTTGGAGATGGGTATATTGAATAACGAAGATCGTGCGCTAACTACCCACAAGATTTGGATTGACACGATTCCTCTTTCTAGTACTTTGTTTTCGTATGTGATGAATAATTATTGGCATACAAATTATAAAGCTGATCAAGAAGGGCTAGCGTCATTTTCATATAGAATTTATCCTCATAATCTTTTTTCCTGTTCTGATGCTTATAAGCACGGTCTTGAAACTGCACAACCTTTAATTACTACTATTGCGGACAAATCAACTATTACTGTCAAACCTTTCTTTACCATTGACAATCCTAATGTTATCATTACTTTTATTAAATCAAATTCTGATGGAGGTTTGCTGGCAAGAATTTATAATGCTTCTGATAATACTCAAACAGCAAATATAAAATTTAATGATAAGAAAAGAGAACATAAAATCTACGATAGCAATGCTAGTGGCGACAAAGGAAGTATCTATTTAAACGACAATTTACAACCTCATGAATTTAGATCTATTTTAATATATTAATCTCAAGAATCGTAAAAACAAAAAGTCCCGAAATTATTTGATTTCGGGACTTTTTGTTATATTAATAAATAAACGTATTCTTATAGTGGAAAGGAATACTGAGTATTATCAACTGTAACATTAACCTGTGGATTACATGAGTCCGCAGTAATAAAATCAATTGTAACTACATTAGTTACATTTTGATTACTTGAATCTAAACTATGCATTGTCATATTTATTATACCATATACAATATATTGACATTGAGTTGTTATTCTCAATTTATTTGCAGGTGATATATTGCCTGTAACAGTACAATTGTTATTAGTTACAACATTAAAATTATCGCTTTGAAATGTAAATTGATCATCAGAGAACGAAGGTGTTGAAACTCCATTATCCCATTCAATCTTATACGATCCGTTGAAGGTTGTAGTATCAGTCCCTTTTATAATTTTTGTATTAGTAATACTATCTGTAAATGTTTTTATTGTAGCTCCTCCCAAATTTGTAATACTATTAGATCCTTGGAAAGTGTAACCATTTACAGAATAACCATTAAAGGTTATTAGGCAAGTAGCTGATGAATCTTGAAAATTTCCACCTGTAACTGTAGCAACAAAAACTCCCGTTGTTGAATCAGTTGATTTTAGATTTCCATACATAAAAGTATAAGTGTGTGTACTTGCATTATAAGTAACTGTCGCACCATTTATATGACCTAGTCCACTCATAATAGCAGAATCGTTTGAAGCCTGACATACTAAATTGAATACATGAGTATAAACTCCTTGTATTAAGGCAACTTTCTGTGCTAAATTTGTTTGTACAGATGTTGTAGTTGTTGAATTGTTATCTTTATTGCAAGATGAAACTATGATTGCAAGTATTGCAAGCATTAGTATTGACATTATTGTTTTTTTCATTTTCATAACATTTTTGTAATTATTATTATTTATTTTGTTAAATACTAAACTAATATTGTTGCAAATATACAAAATAATTTCTATAAAATCTATTTTTATATAAAATATTTATTAACATTATCACATTATAAATTTCACTATTTCATTTGAAACCTAATAAAGATAGGGCTTTTAAGCAATTTAAAATTTATTTTATTTTTGATAGAAATCAGTACTTTCAAATATTTTATCAGCAGATTTAGCAATAAATCCTGAATAAAGCTTACCATTTGCATCAGGATACCTTTTTGCAAATTCATAATAACAAGATGGTATTTCAAACGCACCTTCAATAAAGTCAACTTTTATCAAACCAGATTTAATGCTAGATTGCTCTAACAGTTCTTGTGGCGACCCTTTAATTTCACCTTCTGAATCATTGATTAAGAAACCCTTATTTTTAAGAAAAGTGTTTACTTTTTCAATAGAATCATATTTCTTTAAATTATTAATATTAACTGTGAAATGATTGGCACAAAATCCAAAAACATATACCCAAGCAGCATATTCCGATTCCTTACGAAGGTATTTAAACACCTCATAAGAAGGAGTTCCCCATATATTTCCTGAATAAATCAGTTCTTCAGATGTTAAATTGTTCAAAGATATCTTATCAATTGTTTTGCTAATAATATTTTGAAGATCAATACTAAAGTCTTCAAGAATTAATTCACTGATAAAAACTCGTGGGGCAGATAAATCTGTTTTATGTTCAAAATGTTTAGCAAACAAATGTTTATTTTCAAAAGTATAAGTTCCTTTTTCTTCGAAACCATTTGCAATAAATACCTTTGCAAGAACATCAATATTTATTCTAGCATCATTAAAAGTTCTAAAAGCGATATGATCATTAAGTATCTCCTCCCCTTCCCCTACAAAAAGATCGTAAACCTTTTTTGAATGAGGATTTTGAGTAATATAATCCGTCCACAAACGATTGAAAATATCTTTATAATCCATGTTTAATAAATAAATGTTATTAATAATATAATTAATAAACAAGCATTAAAAACAATTGTTTATGAATTGCAATTATAAATAGAATTTGTTTTTAAAACTTAAACTTCTTTTACCTTTATTCATAATTTTGCCTTCAATTATCGTAATTCGTAATTCGTAATTCGTAATTATTTCTTAAGTCAACTTTTTATGCAACAGCACGACATTCTCCACATGATGCGTATGAGGGAACATATCAATAGGTTGAATCTTCATAACATCGTATTTATCACTCATCAATGCAATATCCCTTGCCTGTGTAGCAGCATTACAACTAATATATACAACTTTCATTGGAGCTATTGTTAAAATCTGGTTTACAACCTTCTCATGCATTCCTGCTCTAGGAGGATCGGTTATTATAACATCTGGTTTTCCGTTAGTTTCCACAAAATCATCAGTCAAAACCTTTACCATATCACCGGCATAGAAAAAAGCATTTGTAATTTCATTAAACACAGAGTTCATATAAGCATCCTCAATCGCCTCAGAAATAGATTCTATACCTATAACTTTTTTAACACTACCGGCTATATAATTAGCAATAGTTCCAGTACCGGTGTATAAATCATAAACCACTTCATCTCCACAGAAATCAGCAAATTCAGCTGCAATTTTATAAAGATTATTAGCTTGTTCTGAATTGGTTTGAAAAAATGATTTAGGCCCTATTTTGAATTGAAGATCCTCTCCTCCTTTAAAATGCTTCATCTTTTCAATAATATAAGGATTTCCCTTATAGCTAATAACCTCTAGATCACTTATAGTATCATTCTTTTTCCCATTCACAACATACATCAGTGCAGTTATTTCAGGAAATGATTCTGCAATATGATCCATTATTTTATTGATTGCCTTAATATATTTATCTCTTACAATCAAAATCACCATCAAATCGCCTGTAGTAGTAGTTCTTATAATTAAATTTCTTAAAAACCCATTATGTGATCTGGCATCAAAAAATGTAAGATTATTCTCTAAAGCATACTTCTTTACTTCATTTCTGATAGCATTAGAAGGATCTTTCTGCAAATAGCATTTAGTAATATCCAAAACCCTGTCGAATAACAACGGAATATGAAATCCTAATGCATTTGAATTAGCAATCAATTCATCCGTTTTAATTTCATCTTCGAGCAACCAACGTTTACACGAAAAAGTGTATTCCAACTTATTACGATAAAAGAAAACATTTTCAGAACCAATAATTGGCTGCATTGACGAAACATCAATTTTACCAATACGTTTCAAATTATCCTCAACCTGTTTCTGTTTATAATATAATTGTTCCAAATAGTCCATATTCTGCCACTTACATCCTCCACAAACACCAAAATGCTTACAACTTGGCTCTGCTCTTTTCTCAGAATATTTATGAAACTTAATCGCTCTACCTTCAATAAACGACTTCTTCTTTTTAATAATTTCAATATCCACAACATCACCGGGCACCACATGCGAAACAAAAATCACAAGGTTATCAACCCTTGCAACTGCCTTACCCTCACTACCTGCATCAATTATCTCAACGTTCTCAAACACTTCTCTCGGCCTCTGGTATCTTTCCATTTTATTATTATTAAATACGATGCAAAGTTAATCAATTTATGCAATTTAGTATGATTTATAATTCGCTATTCGTTTTTGCTCATTATTTTATTCTTTATTATTATGATGATGATTATTTTTTTAATTTTATTAATGAAGAAGATTATATAATTAAAATGAAAAAGAAAAAGAATCCCGTTAACTATGATAATTTTGAATTTAAATAATAATAGTATGATTAATAACATAATAAATTAAATTAAAACCAGGATTAAAGTAATATATTATAGGATTAATCTCCCCCAGGCAGGATACAAGTAAGATATATGAGGATACAAGTAAGATTATCTAGAATACAAGTAAGATATTTCAGGATACAACTCCCCTAGGCAGGATACAAGTAAGATATATCAGGATAAAAGTAATATTTTCTAGGATACAAGTAAGATATTTCAGGATACATGTAATATTTATCAGGATACATGTAAGGTTAGATAGGATACTTCCCATTTCAAACAAAAGATTTCTATTTTATAAATGGATTAAAACCATTTTTTAAATAGTAAATATTATGCCACACAACTAGCATTTTATCTTTATAAAAAATATTTATTATTTAATTTTGATTAAATAACCAAAACAATAGACTAATTTTATCTAAATTATTATTACTTTTACATCCTAATTAATAACAATGAGAACAATTATAGTATTCCTAAAATTCACAATAATAAATTTGCTTTTTGTACTGATAATTAGCAATAATATCAAGGCACAATCCACCGAAAAGTTCCTTATCGGCAACTGGATTGGAGCAATTGATATACAAGGCACGAAACTTACACTAGTAATCAGGTTTAATTTTAATGATAAAGACAGTCTTATAGCCGTAATGGATAGCCCCGACCAGGGAGCAAAAGATATTCAAGTTTCAAAACTGACTATTAGAAATGATTCAGTAATTATTAGAGTAAAAAAATTGAGTGTTACTATTTCAGGTTTATTAAATAAAAAAGATTCAACCATTAATTGCCTATTCAGGCAGAGTATTATGAGCAGCCCTTTGTTGCTTAAGAAAACGGATAAAGTCCCAACCCTCAACAGACCACAAGAACCCAAACCACCCTTTCCTTATAAAGTAAATGAGGTAAGTTTTGAAAACTATATTGATAGTATTACTTTGGCAGGAACGCTAACGCTTCCCAAAAAGGGAGATAAATTCCCCGTTACAATAATGATTACCGGTTCAGGTCCTCAAAATAGAGATGAAGAGTTATTAGGTCATAAACCATTCCTTGTAATAGCTGATTATTTAACAAGAAATGGTATAGCAGTTCTACGTTTTGACGACCGTGGTATAGGAAAATCCAAAGGAGACTTTACTAAAGCCACTTCTTTAGACTTTGCTAATGACGTAGAAGCTGCAATTAACTATTTGAAGAAACATCCTAATATAGATGTATCAAAAATTGGGCTTATTGGCCATAGTGAAGGAGGTTTGATTGCTCCTATTGTTGCTTCCAGAAATAAGGATGTAAACTTTATTGTACTTCTTGCAGGCCCAGGTCTAAGCGGTGAACAAATTCTATTAAAACAAGCAGCTCTAATAGCAAAGGTTGAAGGAACTGATGAGAAAGAAATTAAGGAAACTACTGCAATGAGTGCTGAAATATATAAGATTCTTATTAAAGAACCTGATAATACTAAAGCAGGAGAGAAGATCAAAAAAGTTTATGATAGAGCTACCAAAAAGATGAGTAATGAAGAAAAAGAAAAGTCTGGTTTAAATGAAGCAAGAAGAGATATGACGATACAACAAGTAACTTCTAAATGGTTTAGAACATTCCTCATCACAGATCCACAAATTTATTTAAGCAAAGTTAAATGTCCTGTCTTAGCTTTAAATGGAGCTAACGATTTACAAGTCCCTCCTGATGAAGATTTGGTTGCTATTGAGAATGCTCTTAAGAAAGCCGGCAATACTAATTATAAAACAATGAAGCTTCCTGAACTAAATCATTTATTCCAACATTGTACTACAGGTTCTCCAAGTGACTATTCTAAAATTGAAGAAACAATATCCCCCGAAGTTTTACAGATTATAAGTGATTGGATAAATAATATTGTAAAGTAATAAATAGTATCGAATTTTAATTAATGTATTAATAATATTAAATAAATAAAACATGAACAGATATTACGGAAGAAACCCTAAAATAGGGATTAGACCAACTATTGATGGTCGTAGAAAAGGAGTTAGAGAATCTCTTGAAGCCCAAACTATAAAAATGGCGGAAAACCTTGCTGAATTCATAAGTTCTGAATTAAAGTATATAGATGGCACACCTGTAGAATGCGTTATCGCTGACACATGTATTGGTGGTGTTGCTGAATCAGCGATGTGTGCTGATAAATTCGAAAGAGAAGGTGTAGGAGCTACTATCACAGTTACTCCATGCTGGTGTTATGGTTCCGAAACTATGGATACCAATCCATATTACCCAAAGGCAGTTTGGGGATTTAACGGTACTGAACGTCCGGGTGCAGTTTATTTGGCTGCAGTTTTAGCTGGACATAGTCAAAAAGGATTACCTGCATTTGGTATCTACGGGCATGATGTACAAGAAGCTGATGACACTAGTATTCCTTTAGATGTTAAAGAAAAACTTTTACGTTTTGCAAAAGCAGCTATTGCTGTAGCAACTATGAGAGGCAAGTCATATCTTTCATTGGGCTCTGTTTCTATGGGAATCGCTGGTTCTATTGTCGACGAAAGTTTCTTCCAGTCTTATTTAGGAATGAGGAATGAATATGTTGACATGAGTGAGTTTACTCGTCGTTTGGAAGAAGGCATTTATGATAAAGCTGAGTTTGAAAAAGCATATAAATGGACTCGTGAGAATTGTATTGAAGGTCGTGATGAGAATACTGTAAAACGCTCACAGGAAGAAAAGGATAAGATTTGGGCAACAGTAGTTAAAATGACTTTAATTGCTAAAGATTTAATGGTTGGCAATCCTAAATTAAAGGATGCAGGTTTTGGCGAAGAAGCTTTAGGACATAATGCTATATTGGCAGGTTTCCAGGGACAGCGCCACTGGACAGATCATTCTCCTAATGGTGATTTTATGGAAGCTATTCTTTGTTCTTCTTTTGATTGGAATGGTGTTCGTCAGGCTTATTTATTAGCTACCGAAAACGATTCTTTGAATGCAGTTGCAATGCTGTTTGGTAATCTTCTTACAAACACCGCTCAGATGTTTAGTGATGTTCGTACGTATTGGAGTCCTGATTCTGTTGAAAGAGTTACGGGAAAGAAACTGGAAGGTAAAGCTGCAAATGGTATCATTCATTTAATAAATTCAGGTGCCTCTGCTCTTGACTTTACAGGTAGACAATCTATTAATGGAGAACCTGCTATCAAACCATTCTATGAAATTTCAGAAAATGAAGTTAACGATTGTTTAAAACATACTTCATGGCCATCGGCTGTTTACGAATATTTCCGTGGTGGTGGTTACTCAAGTGAGTTCACTACAAGAGGTAACATGCCTTTAACTATGATGCGTGTTAATCTTATCAAAGGTTTAGGACCGGTTTTACAGATTGCAGAAGGTTGGTCAGTTGAATTATCTGATGATATGAATAGTAAATTAGTTGAACGCACCAATCCAACTTGGCCTACTACATGGTTTGCGCCACGTTTGAACGGTAAAGGTGCATTTACAGATGTTTATTCAGTAATGAATAACTGGGGTGCTAATCACGGTGCAATCAGTTACGGACATATTGGTGCTGATCTTATTGCTTTAGCTTCGATGCTACGCATACCGGTTTGCATGCATAATGTTGATGATGCTAACATTTTCCGCCCAAGTGCATGGAGTGCTTTTGGTATGGATAAAGAAGGTCAGGATTACAGAGCTTGCAATAACTACGGACCAATTTACAAATAAGAACTTAATTAATAATTAATAATTAACAATTAAGAATTAATAATATAAAACTCATAATATACTTATACACCCGAATTCCTCCCCTTTTAGGGGAGGTTAGGTGGGGTTTAAACAATAAAACAAATGAATAATAAAGTATCTTTAATCAAAAGCCCTGATGGAAAGAATTATTTAATTCCTTTTATTTTAGTAACGAGTTTATTCTTCTTATGGGGATTCGCTCATGGTTTACTGGATATTCTTAATAAGCATTTCCAGAATATTCTTGGTGTTTCTAAAGCACAATCAGGATTAGTACAGGCAGCCGTTTACGGAGGTTATTTTCTTATGGCTATTCCTGCTGGGATATTTATGAAACGTTATGGATATAAAAAAGGAATTATCTTCGGTTTGTTATTATATGCTACCGGTGCTTTTCTTTTTATTCCTGCTATTGCAATACAAACTTTTTGGGCTTTTTTAGTAGCTTTATTCATAATAGCATTGGGATTAACCTGTCTGGAAACTGCAGCTAACCCCTACTCTACTGTTTTAGGTCCAAAGGAAACTGCTGAACAGCGTTTAACCTTTTCTCAATCATTTAATGGCTTAGGATGGATATTTGGACCATTAATTGGTAGTTTAATTATATTTGCTGGAAGTGGAGGTTCAAATAAATTTTCTTCTTTAGCAATTCCTTATGTTGGTGTTGGTGTAGTTGTTCTTTTAATTGCGTTATTATTTATAAAAACAAAGCTTCCTGAAATCAATGAAGCAGAAAGCGAACATGTAGAATTTACAGAAGTTGAAGAAACCGATTGGAAGATTGCTTATAAAGCTATATTCAAATACCGTCATTTTGTGTTGGCAGTTTTTGCACAATTCTTTTATGTAGCTGCACAAACTGGTATTAATAGTTTCTTTATTAATTATACAGTTGAAATATTTAAAGATGTAAATAGTCATATAGTTTTTGGTGGTGAAGCTGTAAAAGGCTTAATTTCATTTATTGAGAATTCATGGCTTATGAAAATAATTGCTGGGCCTGACTTTAATCACGACAAAGTATTCGACACAGTTGCAGGTATCATTCTTGCATTTGGAGGCATGGGGTTATTTATGCTTGGTCGTTTTATTGGAAGTTTATTCATGATATGGTTTAAACCTAACAAACTGCTTTTAACTTATGCTACTGCATGTATTATCCTTACGGCAATAGTTATTTCAGGAGCTGGTATTATTGGTATTATTGCTTTATGCTTAATTTATTTCTTTATGTCCATAATGTTCCCTACTATATTTGCATTAGGATTAAAAGATTTAGGAAGCCATACAAAACGTGCTTCATCTTTTATAGTAATGGCAATTGTTGGTGGAGCAATCTGCCCTATTCTTATGGGAAGAATTGCAGATTTATCTTCTATGAAACTTGGATTTTTTGTACCATTAGTATGCTTTGTGTTTGTATTATTTTATGGATGGAAAGGATATAAGCCAAAAAAAGTTAGTTAATTTAAGACTTTATAATATATAAATTTAAACGCCTTCTCTTTTTATTAAGGGAAGGCGTTTTATTTTATTTCCTATTTCTTAATTTAAACTTTAAGAATTTTAGGTACTTTAGGTACTTTATATACTATTATAGCTAAGGAAAGAGGAATTCCTGAGGTTAAATAATGTCAAATCATTTTTTATACTTAATTCATTTCGACTTATCTAAATTAAAATTTTCAAAATGTGTGAATCATGTAAATCTTTTATTTAATTATGTAACAGTTTACCTTACAATCTGACTTAATTTCGCAACTCAAAAACTATTTCATAAACATTACAGGCAAAATGAAAATTCAAAGCAAAAATATCGATTCTAATCAAAAGTATTCTTATGAATATTTAGTGGAAGATATTTTGCATGTATGCGATATAAATTATAAGATTTCTCAATTTATTTTATTGATAAGAAGCTTTAATATCTATATAAAACATTGTATAAAAGAAACGTTAGCTACGGCAATAAGGTGCTTAAAGCCGCTACCCTTTCACCCATTTTTAGAAAATTTGGTATCATTTTTCAAAGATTTGGCATCAAGTTTCAAAGATTTGGCATCAAGTTTCAAAGATTTGGCATCAAGTTTTAGAAATTTGGTATCAAAGGCAGTCCCCTTGGCATCAAGGATTGAGTTTTTGGCATCAAGTTTCAAAGATTTGGCATCAAAGGCAATACCCTTGACATCAAAGATTGAATTTTTGGTATCATATTTAGCAAATTTGGTGTCATATTTCAAAGATTTGGCATCAAAGGCAATGCCTTTGACATCATTTTTTGCAAAAATGACATCACTTAATGCTACAACTAAATATAAAGATGCTTTTGTAATGTTATTATAGTTATTTATAAAACTCTATAATTTAGAATGAATTAAGAAAAATAAAATACATATACAAATAAAATCAAAAAACAATTTACATTTAATTAAATAAAAATGGCAGCAAAAAAAAATTTAAACAAAGAAATGGAAGTAGTAGGAGGTTTAACAGGAAATCCTATTGGAACTCAACTTAAAACCGCAGATGGAATATTCGATGCAATTATAGCTAATCCTACCAGTTATGCGAAGTATGATGTTGTGCGAAGTTTCCGAACTTCGCATGTATAAAATGTAGTTTTCAAAAACTACAATGCAAATTATCCTGTTAAAGATACAATATTTTCCGAACTTTGCACTATATAATAGATTTACTAAGAGTGAATTCATTAATCTTACAATAAATCTTAAGCTTAAGGAGTTATTAATAAGTAAATCTTAAAGCAATTATGATAAACAAACTTAAGCACTCCGGAAGATTTAATATTACAATTTTATTAATAGTAATGTCAGTGTTTTGTTTTAGCATATCCATTACCAGATACATAATTACGGATACCAAAGTATTTCTTTTCCTCAACTGGAATCTGTTTCTTGCCTTTATTCCATGGTTATTGAGTTCGATAGTAGTATTAAAAGGCATTCAAAACAAAGTATCAGTATCGGTACTAATACTTTCGTGGTTACTATTCTTCCCAAATTCACCATACATACTTACAGATTTGTTTCATTTAAGAGCAAGAAGCTCCGTTCCTATCTGGTTCGACCTGATAGTAATACTCTCCTTTGCATGGACAGGCTTAATGTATGGTTTTATTAGTCTGATGGACATAGAGAAGTTACTAACTAAGTATTTAAAAGAAAAATACATTAACTTAATAACGATAGTATTCCTCTTTATGGCAGGTTTTGGAATATATTTAGGCAGGTATTTAAGATGGAACAGTTGGGATATAATAAGAGATCCTTTCGGGCTGGCTACTGATGTTATGGATAGATTTATCAACCCTTTCGGCCACCCACGCACATGGGGAATGACATTAATGATGGGTGTGCTCCTGAATATGATGTACTTTACTTTGAAATTTATTAAGAACGAAAAGTAGGTAATAAAGATAATATTTTAAGCCTCACTCCTATTTTTATCAAAGTGATGTTTTTGTTTTATAAGTTCCTTATAGATTTCGCCATTTGCCTTAATTGATATCATAACAGCTTCTTTGAGTGGTTCACGTTCTATTAAAACTTTTTCAAAATAAGCCATCATTACCTTTTCTTTTTCTTTAAGTTTTATTAAGTTTTCTCTCACTCTATCTTTATTTTTTTCATTATGAATTTCAGAAGCAAGAGCATCATTAAATAATTGATAATAATAAACAAAATATGAAATACAATCTTTATAGTTGTTTGGTTGATGTTCTTCAAAAAGATTTCCACATTCAATACATTTATATATATTATAACTATATCCCTGTGGACAAAATAAATGTCGGGTAACTTTTACATCTCCATTGCAATCATTGCATTTAGTTGGGTAAACTTCATAACCTAAGTCAAGACAATCATACTTATCTTCAGCTTCCGCTACTTTTTTTAATATATCCTTCATATCATCCATAGCTTGTTGAACTTTTGTAATTAATTCAACTTCTATTGGTGAGAATTCAATATTCAGAGCATACCAATTCATCGCTTTTTTATTAATATAATCGCATAATTCGTACAATTTCTCTGCTCCACCTCTATAGCTGTCAATTAATCTTCTTCCGTTTTGTGTTGAGTAGTTATTCATTTCCAAATTCTTTATGCTTAATTTTGTTTGATTCTTTAACTTTACAAAGGTAATCTATATAATCGGTCTTTAATAATAAATAAAGAGCTATAAAATTATAATTACAATACTATTTTATGCTTTATAAAGCCCTTACTTACTCTTATTCGCATTATTACGATAGTATCTATGCTCTTTTGAACTTCAACTTAGCCTGTAAACCATTTCATTGGTTTACAAGCTAAAGTATTTAATAAATGTTATTCACCGAGATATGCTTTTCTCAATTCATCAATTTCAAATTTCTTCATCTGAAACATCTTCGTTAACACTCTGCTTTTTCGGGCAACATCGTTGGATGTTAAATATTCTGACATTATTTTGGGTGTTATTTGCCACGAAACTCCATATTTATCTTTTAGCCAACCACATTGACTTTCTTCGCCACCATCCGAAAGTTTATACCAATAATGATCTATTTCTTCTTGATTCTCACAATAAATTACTATCGAAACAGCTTCACTAAATTTAAAGATTGGGCCGCCATTCAAGGCAATAAAATTGATTTTATTTAATTTAAATGTTACAGACATAGCTGTACCTTCAGGTTTTCCATGATGTTCGAACCCTTCTTTCCCAAACCTGCTTATTGCTCCAATCTCCGAATTCTTAAATATTGATGTATAGAATCTAGCTGCTTCTTCTGCCTGGTAGTCATACCATAAACAGATTGCCATATCGTTATTTCCCATTGTTATATCTATTATTTTTTAATATTATTAATTAATCTGCTTTTAAAAAATTATTTTATTGAGTCTACTCCGACAAGTATCATGTCGTCATTGCGAACGAAGTGAAGCAATCTCAATTATCGCAAAAACAATAGATTGCTTCGTCGTTCCTCCTCGCAATGACGTCGTTTTCATTCTAAAATGACTTATCGGAGTGGACACATTATTATTATTAGCCTTTATAACAAAAGAAAAGCCAAATAGTCAAATCATATTTTAGTTTATATTCTTAAACCAAACAAGGGATTGAGTTTTTATAAGTTTATTCACTTCTTATTTTCAATTTCAATGCCATATTTCTTTTTTGCAGTCAATTGATAATTTATCTCTTCTACAACTGCTTTGTAACCATTCTTATTAAAATCTAATTTATTATCTCTGCTCCTATATCCTATGCGATAGGTACCTCTTGAATTAACTTTAACCGTTGACAACAATAAACTTAAATATTTATTAGATTGATTTTGCGAAAGCAAATTTCTGAAATTTTCATTCAATAGTGCTGCATATGTTTCTAAAGATTTTTTTCTACCATCTATTTCATAATAGCTACAGTTAATAAATGTAATTTCATTAGAAGAATACTTCCTGAAAATTTCCCAATAATCCGGATTCAAAATAAATATATTTAACTTTAAATCCATTTTTCGGTTACCTACAAATGTCAAACGCTCTAAATCTAATAATCTTAAATATTCATTCATATTATACTTCTTTAACGAAGGAAGATAAAGTGTTTTTATATCAGTTGAATTTGCAGCAAGACTATCCACTATGCACGATAATTCATCACAAGTATCATGCCCGAAAGATTGCACAGGTATATCTAATTTCCCAAGTTTTATTTTAGTATTGAATTCGTTAAGCACCATCAATTTCTTATTTCCATTACACGACATAAGCGTCCTATTTAAAAATGCTTCAGCGTATTCACGATGTTCGATAGTATCATAGCTGAGATATTTCTTTAAATACTTATCCATATTAATACTATCAGTTATATAACTTAGTGCATTCGACAGTAAGTATTCATGATCGCCAAGAGCCTCACTTACTTTGCAAAAAAAATCAAAAGCTTCATTATTTGTTTTAAATTTAAGATCACCTGTCCAGTAGAACTTTGCTTTTATCTTACTTGCTTCAGGAATTCCATAAGGCAATACATTAAAATTAAATTTTGTAAACAAATGATCTTTCATTTTCACTTTACTTACAATCCCCCCGTTATTAATGGTATCGTAATAGCGGTCGGTGATAAACAGCTTTTTCCATTGAGCCGGTTCCTGATAACATATTTTACGTACCGATTCTAATATATAATGTATATATTGTAGATTGTCCGGATCGTTGAGGTGGTATCTAAATGCTGTTTCAATACACTCGTCGTAATTAAGTTGTTGTATCAAACATTTTAATATTTCAGGAGCTGTTTCTTTTTTAAACCTTCTGAACTTTTCTTCACTTACCACATAATACAAAGCTGTATCATTGTGCCATCTGTTGTAATAACTCAATAGAGTACTATATCTTTCTCCTGCTAACGGATGGTCAACTTCTTTTAGTTTAAACCTATCTAAAGATTTACATACTTGATTATTTTCGAGCCTTCCCATCATCTCAAAAGCATTTAATGCAGCTTTTACATTATATTTAGAATGATATATTAACTGAAAGGACATCGAATCTGCTTGCAATTCATTTTTTATGGAATATTTATTCGATAATTTATCCGATTCACCACCCAAACCATAATCAAATTCACCTGTTTCGTAAGCTATATAATGATATAATGAATGTTTAAAATAATAATGCGCAAATTCATGTGCTAATATCACAGCTATTGTAGCCTCATCCGTAACTTCTTTAAAGAGCCCTACATTAACAAATATATGACCCGAACCCGTGTTGAATGCATTGTAGCTACCGTTTCTAACTATGTAAACATGTACATTAGTATCCTTTTTAAACTCCGGTGGAACAACCTCCTTTAAGATCTTATTCATATAATTCTCAAGTTCTGGCCAATCGTGATATACAAATCCATTGTTAATCATATTACATGTTTCGTATGCAGTTTGTGCAGCATATATATAAGTCATATATGTAAATATTTCTTTTTTAAGCTTATCAGGAATACCTGAATATATGTTTTCATGAATTTCATTTACATGTAAATTATAACTTGTAGGCATTGTATCATTATGATGATAGGTATAATTAGTATTTTCCTGTGAAAATACAATTTGAGGTAAAAATAAAATGCAAAGAAGAATTGTTTTAAGCATAGTTATTGATTGTAGTAGTTCCTCTTTAATAATTTTTCCTTTTACTTCCTGTTGATGTTTATGATAACTATCCGAACGTTCCATTAATTGGTTGATGGAATTCCTGTAAATAGCACTCTGATTAAATGCTTCAATGGTAATATTTGGTCTTTTCATTAGGTTAAATTTTAAGGTTATCTATATCTGATGATATATTTTTAAGCGAATGCAAAGTAACAAACTATATACAACATATACAAATTAAATATAAATTATGATGAAGCTTCTGACAACATACATTTGCAATCTAAATTCCACACAGCAAAATGTTCATTTAATACAAATATCAAATATCAAAAAGTGTTTATATGAATATTTTAATGAAAGTAATTTGCTTTTATTGAAAAGTATAAGGCTTGCTAACATCTAAATTGAGAATGTTTTCCTATTAACCTTCCTCCCTTCATTTAGTGATAGAAACAAAAAATGCCTAAAGTAATTATTAGTTAACTTTAGGCACCCCATTCTTTAAGTACAGTATATTTCTTACATTTATTGTCTTATTTCAATCATGACATCGTCTTTATTAACGTTATCACCTTGTTTAATACTAATTTTTTTAATAGTTCCAGAGATTGTTGAGAGAATTTCATTTTGCATCTTCATTGCTTCTAATATCAAAAGAACATCACCTTCATTGATGATAGCATTTTCTTCTGCAAAGATTTCAATAATCTTTCCTGGCATTGGCGCAGTAATAAAACCTGTCTTTGATTTCTTCATCGTCTTTTCGATGACTTGCTTACGCTGATATGACAATGGAGTTTCTACAGTATAATTGTAGCTAACACCATTTATTAAGATATTAAATTTATTTTGGTTCTGCTCTAAAACTTCAACAGGAAACTTCTTATTTTTGAATTTTATATAAGTAAAACCATCTGCATCATCAATAATCTCTATATCTTGTTTTTTACTATTAACTCTTAGTCCATCATTAGGACTATAAATAAATTCGTACTTCTTGCCATCCTTTCCTAAGGTAATATATTTAACAGGTTCTGACGAAGATCTCTTTTTAAAACTTAATTTCATGATAAATTATTTTTGATGATAATGTTAACGTAATCTTTTGTTCAATAGCCATGGATCAATATTCTTTCCTTTTTCATGGTCAACCCAGGTATCTTTTTCATCTCTGATTTCATTTGCATAATTATAAGTTGCAAAGAAAGCAGCAAGCATCTCCTCATCTTTTTCCTGGAAATAAGTCTTCTCCATATCTTTTTCAATAAAAGAAGTGTTGAAAGTACCATTAACAAAAACTTTATTTGTAAGCACCGCTTTGCAGAAAGGGATAGTAGTTTTAACTCCTTTAATTCTTAGTTTACCTAATGCATTCAACATTGATTCAATCGCTTTCTCTCGGGTTTCGCTATGCACAATCAATTTAGCAATCATCGAATCATAGAAAGGTGTAATAACAGACCCACTTTCAATACCGGTATCTATTCTAATACCTTCGCCTTTAGGAAGACTAATCTTTTGAATTGTACCAAGATTTGGTGAGAAACCTGCTTGAACATCTTCAGCATTAATTCTGCATTCAATAGCCCAACCATTAATCTTAATATCATCTTGTGTAAGATTTAACTTTTCACCTTGAGCTACTCTAATCTGTTGTTCAATCAAATCAACTCCGGTTATTTCTTCAGTCACAGGATGCTCTACCTGAATACGAGTATTCATTTCCATGAAATAAAAACCACCATCAGCATCTAATAAAAACTCAACAGTTCCTGCACTATAATACTTCACAGCCTGAGTTATCTTAATGGCAGCATCACCCATTCTTTTTCTTAAATCTTCAGTCAAAGCAGGAGAAGGAGATTCTTCTAAAAGCTTCTGATGTTTACGTTGAACAGAGCATTCTCTTTCACCAAGATGAATTGTATTACCCATTTTATCAGCCAATACCTGAAACTCTATATGCTTTGGATTTCTAACATACTTTTCAACAAATACTGAAGGATCATTGAATGCTTTTTCGGCTTCATTGGTAGCTAATCTAAAATTCTTCTCCATCTGAGAATCATTTTCAACTATTCGCATTCCTCTTCCACCACCACCTGAAGCAGCTTTTAATATCACAGGATATCCTATTATATTAGCAATTTCTATTGCATGTTCTGCATTTGTAAGATTCCCTTTACTCCCTTCGAGCAATGGAATTTTGTATTTACGAGCAATTTGTTTTGCAATAGTTTTATTTCCCATTTTATAGATAACATCAGCAGAAGGACCTATAAATTCAATCTTTTCTTCTTCGCATCTTTGTGCAAAGTAAGGATTTTCAGCTAAGAATCCATAACCTGGATGTATAGCATCAATTTTATATTCAACTGCAGTTTCTATTAGTTTCTCAACATCTAAAAACTCAGGAATCTCATCAAATCTTTCAGTAAAATCACAAATATAATCAGCAAAATTAAGATAGATTGCATTCGGTTCTTTTGCAGTTTTAATTACATAAGTTTGAATGCCCATTTTCTTAGCAGTCTTGATAATTCTTATTGCAATTTCTCCACGGTTTGCTATTAAAATACTATTGATTTTCTTCATCTAACAAATATTTTTAAACTTATTATACAATAAAACATTATCAAATTATAAAGGAATATTTCCATGCTTACGCGAAGGAATATTAACATGCTTTGATTCGAGTGCTTCAAAAGCAACAATTAGTTTAATACGTGTATCAGCAGGATCGATAACTTCATCTATATAACCTTTTTCATCAGCAATATATGGATTTGCAATTTCCTCACGGTATTTAGCTGCAAGTTCCTTTTTTACTTTAACTGGATCAGTTGCATCTGCTAATTCTTTTTTATACAAAATTGCAACAGCACCTTCAGGTCCCATAACTGCAATCTCAGCTGTAGGCCAAGCAAAGCTAAAGTCACCACCTATATTTTTGCTATTCATCACACAGAAAGCACCACCATAAGCTTTTCTTAAGATAACTGTAACTTTAGGAACAGTAGCTTCGCAATAAGCATATAATAGTTTAGCTCCATGTTTGATTAAGCCACCATATTCTTGATTAACGCCTGGTAAGAACCCCGGAACATCTTCTAATGTCAGGATTGGAATATTAAATGAATCACAGAAACGAACAAACTTAGCACCTTTCATTGATGCATCTATATCTAAAGTCCCTGCTAATATCTTAGGTTGATTAGCAACAATACCAATTGATTTTCCATTTAATCTGGCAAAACCTGTTACTATGTTTTGTGCATATAATTCAGAAACTTCTAAGAACCTTCCGTTATCAACTATTAATTTAATTGCATCTTTAACATCATAAGGTTTATTGGGATCATCAGGAACGATGTCTCTTAATTTTTCTTCAAATCTGAATCTGTTATCTGTACTTTCGATAAAAGCAGGATTTTCCAAATTGTTTGAAGGAAAATAGGAAAGCAAACGCTTCACGCCAAGTAAAGTATTCTCTTCATCTTCAAAGATAAAGTTAGCTACTCCACTTTTACGAGCATGCACATCTGCACCACCTAATTCATCAGTTGTTACATCTTCATTTAAGACTTCTTTTACAACATTAGGACCAGTTACAAACATATAACTGGTGTGCTTTGTCATAAAAGTAAAATCAGTAAGCGCAGGGGAATAAACAGCACCACCGGCAGCCGGCCCCATAATTACAGAGATTTGTGGGATAACTCCTGAGGCTTGTACATTGCGAAAGAATATATCAGAATATCCTGCTAAACTTACAACTCCATCTTGAATACGAGCACCACCTGAATCAATTAAGCCAACAATTGGGGCTCCCATTTTTAAAGATAAATCCATTATCTTTGTAATCTTGGCTGCATGAATTGCTCCAAGAGACCCACCCATGATAGTAAAATCCTGAGCATAAACAAAAGTTAATCTACCGTTAATCTTTCCAAAGCCGGTAATCACACCATCACCAAAACCCCTATCAGCTTTACCGAAATCACTTCCTGATTTTGCTGATGTAGCAAATTCATCAAGTTCTTCAAAAGTATTGCGATCGAAAAGCAATTCAATTCTTTCACGGGCTGAAAGCTTGCCTTTGGCATGTTGTTTTGTAATAGCTTGTTCTAAATGTTGGTCGCTTACGTGTCTTCTATCAAGGAATTTCTTAAAAATCTTTCCGTTTACATCCATAATTAAAATTAAAATGAAGAAATCAGAAAGTGTAACAACAAAAACTTAGAATTGTTTAAAAATATTTTGAAAGTATTCGAAAATTAAAAAAACTTAACTAAAAAACAGTGTTCTCACTATTTCTATTACATTTTGAATGTTGAAAAAAAGAAATTTTACAAGCAACTACTCATGAAATTCATATTCATATTTATGCATAACATTATGATGATATTCCCTACCAAAAGATTGTGCTTCAATTATGTTTCCATCTTTATAATTGTTCACTATAGCTGACACCTCTTCTCCTTCTTCATCAGTTTCTACTTGTTTTACAGCATTCCCTTCATCATCATATTCAAAAGTATAACTACTGTATTTGCCAATACCTTCTTCAAGTAAAGTAATCTTTTTATTTTTGTCGTTATAAGTATAAGTATTTCGTAAAATCAATTCGCCAGCTTTATCATATACAAGTTCTTTTATTTTGTTATCTGCTTCATCATATACATATTCAGTAGAATTTTTCTCTTCCGTTTCCAAATCAAAAAACTCAGTTTTAATCAATAAACCTTTTTCATTAAATTCATATTTTAGTTCGGCTACTAATTCATTTTCATCATCATACTTGCTTTCTTGAATAAGCTTTCCATTTTTATATACATATGTTGTAACCGATTCAATATCGTTTTCCGAATCTACCAAAGTTCTTTTTACTATCCTTTTCTCTTCATCATAATCATAATTTAAAGTATCATAAACATCATCCTGATAAAAGATAAGCTCTTTTAAGATTAGCTTATTATCATCATAAAGAAACTCATGTCTTTCGGCAATTTCTTCTTGATCGAATAATATCTCTTCGGTTTTCAATCCAGTTTCATTATATATATATTGTATATGCTCTTCCACTTCTTCGTCCGAATCAAAAGTTTTGGTCTCAATAATATTACCATTCTTATCAAATAATACTCTTGACATAAGAAATCCTGTAATTTCTACTGATTCGGCAGTATCATTATCTGAGAAAGTATTAAAACGATATTTTTCTACTGATTTAATTTGTTGTTTCATTTGTATATTATTTATGATTGAATTCAGGTGACAAAATTATACATTTTAAACTTATCTATTAATTTAAAAATAAAATAAATTATTGCAATTTTTAACAAAACATATTAAGTCGTTATACTTATATTCATTACAATTAAAATAGTTTTTTATTTAAAAATAAGATTCAATAAAAAATGCCTGAATTAACCATTTAAAATAAAAACCCATTTTTTGTAACTACCTGATCGAACTTATGGGTGAAGGATTCCATAATATAGAACTGTATATTTATACGTAAATGTAGCATTCTATTATATAGAACTGTATATTTATACGTAAATGTGGCATTCTATTATAT
>JBAXLO010000047.1:0-25065 GCA_037134755.1 Bacteroidota bacterium
ATATAACGCTTCGGCTCCGCTCATCGACCGAAGTATTAAGGGACATTTAGCATAGTCGAAATGCCCTATAAAGAAGCCTTATCAATTAAATTTGGTAAGGCTTTTTTTATTTCAGGAAATTAAATTGCAAATCCTATTATTGATGCCAACTGGCATTAGGGTGTATGGTTTCCTTAAGTTTTTGCTGGATGTAATCTTGCAATTGTTCAAAAGTCATATTTTGTGTTTCATCACTTACTTTGTCACGAATTTCGCGTAAAGTTTCAATAGTTGATTTTTCTATTTGTTTATTTTTAGTTTTCATAACTTAAAATTTCTCTTGGTGTTCTTATTTCTAAAATCTTATGTCCTAATTTGTAATTTACTGAATTGTAACCGCGTATTCTGCTAACATTTACAATATGTTTAAAATTCCAACTTGCCAGAATATCTGCATTACTTAATGTTGCAATTGCAATATGACGGCAATCTTCTATACTTGATTTACCAACAACATTTTCTTTTACATATTGGTCGGCTAATTCATAAGCCTCTTTAGATATTGTCAGAAATTCAATATGTTTATCTGGTATTTGTTTTACTAAATCCTTAACAAATTGAGGTGCTCCGCTTAATTCTATTTCTGTTAATTGTGAATATAACAATTTTATTTCTCCTTTGATAATTTTATCAATAAGTAATTTTGTCCATAATTCAAATTCAGGTTCAAAATAACCACCAAAAACAGAAGTATCTAAATAAATTCTTTCCATAATACAAAAGTACTACTTTTTATCTAGAAAAAAGAGAATTTTATACAAAAAATCAAATTATAAATTTTCTTTCTCCTTATTTATTTTTAAACTATGCTTTCGGATCTAATTATAAAAACAATTATAATAACACTATTTCTTAGGATTATCCAAATTTGTTTTATTGCTGTTTTTAGCAGGATTGTATAGTTGTTTCTTTACAATCTTTTTGGTAGTTGTGATTTTATCTTTTGGTTTTACAGGATTACGTGCATCAACATCTTCTATAAAAACCCACTTACCGTTTTCGAATATAAAAGCATCTAATAAATTAGTTTCGGGAACATAAAACTGTCTTTGTCCTTCCAAGTCAGGACTAAGAGGAGCAAGCCTATCACAAACAATCATTTCAGCTTTTTTAGGTTTTAATTCAAAACGTTGTCCTTTTATAGGTTTCTTTAATTTTTCTTTAACATTATAGTGTTGTTCTTCGTAACGCACTGTCATTATTGCTTGTGCTGAATATTCGAAAATAATACGTTTAGGTTTTTCTTTTCCTTTTTTAAAGATAGATGCACCGAAAAATGGTTTACTATTGGCTTTAAAAGTAAGTACTTCTATAATCTTTTTGTACGATACACCATCGTTTCCATCCCAACCCAACAAAGTATAATATTCGTTATTATCGGTAGAGGTATGAATAATCTTAAAATACATTGCTCCATACCAATTTTGATTGTCCAGGAATTGAAATTCGGGTGCTTGGATGTCCTCTGATTTATCTGTTAATGGATAGATTTCATACTTCTTCTTCTTACTATTATATACTTGTATAAATCCATAATAGATGTAGTTGCCATCAGATTTGGCTACAGCCCAATTAAATATTCTAAACTTTTTGTCGGTAGAAATAAGATTTGTGATCGTTTTTAAAGAATCAAAAGGATAGTCAAAAGATTTTTTAATAGCTAAAGCATCTTCCAAAAGTGATGTAAACTTCTCGTTAGCTTCAAATTTGACATTGTCATTTGCGCCTCTCTGCACTATATTGATCAAAATCTTTAGAGAGTCTTCATAAGAAGAAAGACTTTCAAGTTCTTGTCCTTTTAAATTAGAAAGGCACATTATTAAACTAATAGCAAATAATACTGTTTTGAATTTCAATGTTTATAAAATTAATTTATTTAGTAATAACGTTACGTTTTTTATGTTTATTTTCGCAAAGTTTTAGCAAATGTAAATAAAAAATATCATGTTACTAGAAAAAAGAATTAAAGCTTTTAAAAAATTATCTAAATATCTTGTCAATTTGATTAGTGATGAGGATAATAGTGAATTTAAATCAGGCAATAAAATTTATGATGCAATTGAACTTTCTTCATTAAATAATAAATGGTTTTCTGTAGAAAATATTAAATTCGCACTATTATCGATAGGAAATAGTATGAAATCTGAAAATTTTCAACTTTGGTTGAAAAAATATAAAGATTCACTCGAAGGGAAAGATAAAGGTAAGAAGGTTGGAGTAATTATGGCTGGCAATATTCCATTGGTAGGCTTTAATGATTTCTTTTATGTATTGATGTCGGGTAATAAAGTGCTTGCAAAATTATCTTCAGACGATAAGTTTCTTCTACCTGCAATTGTTGATAAACTTATAGAGATAGAACCGGAATTTAAGGAATATATTTTCTTTGTAGATAATCTTAAATCTGGTTTTGATGCTGTTATTGCTACTGGAAGTAATAATTCTTCGAGATATTTTGAGTATTATTTCAAAAATGTGCCATATATAATAAGGAAGAATAGAAATAGTATAGCGGTATTGACAGGGAAAGAAACATCAAAGGAATTAGTTGATCTGGGTAAAGATATATTTATGTATTATGGTTTAGGCTGTAGAAATGTGTCAAAGATTTTTCTTCCCGAAAATTATTTTCTAGAAAGATTGGTTCATTCAATTTCTGAATATAAATATGTATTGGATAGTAATAAATATTGTAACAATTATAATTATCATAAATCAATATTTATGATAAATCAATTGCCATTTTTTGATTCAGGATTTGCTATTTATAAAGAAGATGAAGCACTTGCTTCGCCTGTATCAGTTATACATTATGAGTGTTACAAGTCGATTGATCAAATAAAGTCATATCTAAAAACTAATAGTGAGAATATTCAATGTGTGGTTTCAAATATAAAAAATATTCCTGAAGCTATACCATTCGGACAAGCACAAAGCCCTGGTTTGTCAGATTATGCAGACAATATAGATGTGATGGAATTTTTAATAAACATATAAAAGATAAATTGTTGATAAAATTATTAAAGTTTAATTTTGTTATTAAATAAAAATTATCTAATTTTGCACACCCAAAATAGTTTATACAGAAATAATAGCATACATACAAATGAAAAAAGACATTCACCCAAAAAATTACAGATTCGTTGTATTTAAAGATATCTCCAACGATTATATGTTTTTGACAAGATCAACAGTTAATACTAAAGAAACTATCACTTATACAGATGGTATAGAATATCCATTAGTGAAGCTTGAAATATCAAACACATCACATCCATTCTTCACAGGTAAAATTAAACTTGTTGATACAGCTGGACGTATTGATAAATTCAAATCTAAGTATCAAAAACATTTTGAGAATAAACCTAGTTAATTCTCAATCTTTCTAAGAAAATATTAAAAAAGCTCTTATCTTAAGGGCTTTTTTTGTTTTAATTATGTTTATTAATTATTGTTAAAAAGTTTTTTGCTTTTTATTGAAAATATAAGCTGAATTTTTATAATTTTGAAACTTCTAATCTTTATTATAAAGTTTAGTTTGAATTGTCTTTTTTAAATGGTTATTATAAATTATTTTTAAGCTTTCGATATGAATTATATTTTATTTGATGACTCGACGCGTATTAATTTACTGCCTTTTACTTTTACCAGACCTGTTGCTGATATCAGAATAGGGATATTAACGATAAGAGAGAAGTGGGAAAAATATCTAGGTTGTAAAACATCTACCCTCACTGAAACTTATTTAAGTAAAAAATTTCCTTTAGTAGAGGAAGATGAAAACATTTTAATAAATGCATCTATTCTTCCAAATCAAAAATTAGTTGATGAGATAAAATCTTTGAAACCTAACCAAGCATTAAGTTCGGGTGATTATATTATTGCTTTTAGTTCGAGTGATGTTGGTATGGATAATACTAGTGATGAAACTGCTTCAGTAGTTGAGGAAATAGAAACAAATGCATTATTCACTAAACTAAATAATGTATGGGAGATATTTTCTTTTAATGATGAAGAAATCAGGAACGATTTTAATTTGATTACTAAAGGAAGAAAATCAATTGCAATAAGTGATACTAATAATTGTTCAGGAGCAGAAAACATTTTTATTGAAGAAGGAGCTAAAGTTGAATTCTCAATTATAAATGCTAAAACCGGTCCTGTATATATTGGTAAAGATGCAGAGATAATGGAAGGCTGTATGGTTAGAGGGCCTTTTGCCATGGGACAAGATTCCGTGTTAAAAATGGGGACTAAGGTATATGGAGCAACAACTCTAGGGCCTTACTCTAAAGCGGGAGGGGAGTTGAATAATGTCGTTTTCTTTGGTTATTCAAATAAAGCACATGATGGCTTTATTGGTAATTCTGTTATAGGCGAATGGTGTAATTTAGGTGCTGATACTAATGCTTCTAATTTAAAGAATTCATATGATGAAGTTAAATTATGGAGTTATACTGACGAAACGTTTATAGGGACCGGTTTACAATTTTGTGGTTTAATTATGGGAGATCATTCCAAATGTGGAATAAATACCATGTTTAACACAGGTACAGTTGTAGGAGTCAGCTCAAATGTATTTGGTTCAGGATTTCAACGTAATTTTATTCCTTCATTCACATGGGGAGGCGTTAGTGGCTTTACAACTTATGATATCAAGAAAGCTATACGTGTTGCAAAAAGAGTTTTTGAAAGAAGAGAAATAGAGTTTGATGAAATAGAACAAAATATATTAACATCAGTATTTAAATTAACTTATAAAAACAGACTTTTGTAATGCATTATTAAGTGTTTTCTTCTTTTTGGAAAACTTTTAATTTTATGGTTTGTTTGTATAGTTTACTAATTACTTTAATCTATTTATTTGTAAAGAATGTTGAAAAATAATTTATTAGAATTTTCTGATCTCATTGATGAGAATGCCGAATATATTCCTTTATTATCATCCGAAGATGAGGAGATAATGAATGCTGAAGATATACCGGCAATATTACCAATATTACCTTTAAAAAATAATGTATTGTTCCCGGGTGTTGTAATTCCAATAACTGTGGGACGCGATAAGTCGATAAAATTAATTAAAGAAGCTTATAAAGCTGATAAATTAATAGGAGTTGTTGCCCAAAAAGATAAAGAACAAGAAGATCCAACTTATGAAGATTTATACAGAGTAGGTACTGTTGCTTATATTATTAAGACACTTCAGATGCCTGATGGCAGTACAACTATTATTATTCAAGGTAAGAAACGTTTTGAATTAGGAACTCTTATACAGACTGAACCTTATTTTAAAGCTGAAGTAAAACCTTTTGGTGTTAATGAAAAATTAAAGAAAGATAAGAACTTTAATGCACTCATTTCTTCATTAAAAGATCTTTCGATACAGATTATTAAGATGTCGCCTCAATTGCCTTCTGATGCAGCTTTTGCAATTCAGAATATTGAGAGTCCTCACTTCTTGGTTAACTTTATATCATCTAATCTAAACATAGATATTCTTGAAAAGCAGAAACTATTGGAAGTATCAGATTTAACTCAAAGAGCTAATCTTGTTCTTGCTTCTCTTACTAATGAATATCAGTTACTGGAACTTAAGAATCAAATTCAGAATAAAGTTAAGGTTGATATTGATAAGCAACAAAGAGATTATTTCTTAAGTCAACAATTAAAGACTATACAAGAAGAATTAGGTGGTACACCGGGCGAACAGGAGATTAATGAAATTAAGGAAAAGGCTGTTAAAAAGAAATGGTCTGCTGAGGTTAAAGCTGTCTTTGAGAAAGAACTAAAGAAGCTTTTCCGTATTAATCCTGCTTCTCCTGATTATTCAATGCAGTTGAACTTTTTAAATGTATTGATAGACGTTCCATGGAATGATTATACTACAGATAACTTTGATTTAAAAAGAGCTCAGAAAATATTAGACCAAGATCATACCGGACTAGATAAAGTTAAAGAACGTATTATTGAGCATCTGGCAGTTTTAAAACTTAAAGGTGATATGAAATCTCCTATTTTGTGCTTAGTAGGTGCTCCCGGAGTTGGTAAAACTTCTTTAGGAAAGTCTATTGCAAGGGCATTAGGGCGCAAATATGTTCGTATGTCATTGGGTGGTTTAAGAGATGAAGCTGAAATAAGAGGACATCGTAAGACTTATATTGGTGCGATGCCCGGTCGTATTATACAGAGCTTGCGTAAGGTTAAGTCTGCTAATCCTGTGTTTGTGTTAGATGAAATTGATAAGATTATTGGAATGAATATTAATGGCGATCCTGCTGCTGCTTTGTTAGAAGTGTTGGATCCAGAACAGAATATAGCTTTCTACGATAATTTCCTTGAAGAAAGTTTTGATCTATCTAAAGTTTTATTTATTGCTACAGCCAATACATTATCTACTATTCATCCGGCTTTGCGCGATAGGATGGAAGTGATTGATGTGGATGGATATATTATGCAAGAGAAGATTCTTATTGCTAAAAATCATTTAGTTCCTAAGCAATTAAAAGAACATGGAATAAAGAAGCAGGAACTTAAATTTACAGATGCAGTTCTTTCTAAAATTATTGAAGAATATACTCGTGAGTCCGGTGTAAGGCAGTTAGAGAAGAGTATTGCAAAGGTTATTCGCAACCGTGCTAAATTTATTGCTAATAAAGAAGATTTCGACAAATCATTATCTATAAAAGATACTGAAAAGATATTAGGTATTCCAATGTTTCATCATGATAGCTTATTAAATAAAGATATGATAGGTGTGGCTACAGGTTTGGCCTGGACTTCTGCCGGTGGCGAAATACTGTTTGTTGAAGCAAGTTTAAGTTCCGGCAAAGGCAATCTTACTCTTACCGGTAATCTTGGTGATGTGATGAAAGAGTCAGCTACTATTGCTTTAGAATATCTTAAATCGCATGCCGAAAATCTAAATATAGATACTAATGTGTTTGAAAAAACAAATGTGCACATACATGTCCCTGAAGGCGCTACTCCTAAGGATGGCCCTTCGGCAGGTATAACTATGTTTACAGTGTTGGCTTCTGTTTTTACTAAAAGAAAAGTTAAGTCTACTATTGCAATGACAGGCGAAATAACTTTGCGTGGTAAAGTATTGCCGGTAGGAGGGATACGCGAGAAGATATTGGCTGCAAAGCGTTCGAATATTACTGATATTATTCTTTCTTCTGAAAATAGAAGAAATATTGAAGATATTAAGCCTGATTATATTGCCGGTTTAAGTTTTCATTATGTTGATGAAATGATTAATGTTACCGATATTGCATTGATGTAGAAAATTGTTCATTATACTAAAAGAGTCCTTACAAACTTAATATTTGTTAGGACTCTTTTATTTTATAGAATACTATATATAAATGTTATTTACTCAACATCTATATTATATTTCCCAAGTAATCCAATTATGCCTGAGGTTGAAAATTTAGCTCTTTTTATCCTGTTTAATTCAGGATCTAATGCATAATTAAAGGATGTTCTAAAATCAACTTTCTCCAGATTAGTGTTTTCGAATACTGCACTTCCTAAATCACAGTTATCAAATATAGAATTAGAGAGATCCGTTTCGATAAAATCTACTTCGCGTAAGCTACAGTTTTTAAACTTTGTATTCTTAAATTTTAATTTATAAAAAGAAGCAAGATTCAAATAACAATCAACAAAATCAACAAGTAAAAGAAACTTATTACACTCACTAAAATTCACACCTAAGAGTTTACAGTTCTTGAATTTTACATCCTTAAGCCCCGTATTCTTAATCTTAGCCATACTAAAATTGCAATTATCAAACTTACACTGTATAAAAGTAGTGTCGATAAGATTGACATTAGAGAAGTTGCAATTAATAAAACTGCAAGTATCAAATTCCTTTTTAGTGATGTCGATTATTGTAAAATCAATTTTATCGAATACTTTGTTTTCTGTAAAGCGTTGTTCCATTTGTATTAGCTTGTGTTAAATAGTTTTTTATTTAGCTTGCGAAGTTACAAATTTTGCAGACAGTTAAATTAGAATTGATGAATTATTATAAATTTTTCATCTATCCCTAAATTTTTGAAAGAATATTAAAAAAAGCTTTAAGAGTTCTATTATTTAATGTAGATTTAAAATCGATAAAAAAAGAGTAATTCAATACAATTTTATCTCATTAAAATGGATATTTTTTGCATTATTTTATAAGAACCCTTTTTACAGATTCAAATGTCATGAAATTTACTATAAAATTACGTAACTATCGTTCAAGTGCGAGTAGTACGTAAATGTAAACACGCAACTTTGGTTTCCTTTATGGTTGTTTATAAATATAAATTGCCAACGCAGAAGCCACAATAATCGGTTTTTATTTGTAGATCCTGATCAATTTTATCTAAAAAGTACGTTTATATTTATTAATCTTTTCTATTTTTATCCCGAAAGCTTATTTGTAAAGAAGAATTTGTTAGTTTGGGATTTTTGTTAGACTGTTTTTTATAAGATTTAGATTTAAACTTCTTATTTCATCATTTTTAGAGAGTATTTGTTAATGGATTTTTTAAAAACATCTCCCTTTATTTTAATAATTAATTGTTTATTACTTTTTTGCCAAGCTTTAAATAATGGGATGGGTCTAAATAAAAAAAACGAACCAAAAATTTGATTCGTTAAGCGGAGAATGAGGGATTCGAACCCCCGGAACCTTGCAGTTCAACGGTTTTCAAGACCGCCGCAATCGACCACTCTGCCAACTCTCCTCTGCAAAAGTACTACTTTTTTTTAATATACAAATAATATTATTTAAAAAAAACGTTGAGATTTTCTAATAGTATTTATAATCAAATAAATAAAAATGAAAAATATATTTTTCTCTTATTACTTATTTAAAGGAAAAACCAAAAGATAATTGTAAAAGATCGGCTGATTGTTTCCGATTTGTGAGTAATATACTTGAATATAAGTTCGGTAGGAAGTAATATCTAACTCCAAGCCTGGCATACCAAAAATGTTTGTTTTGATTTGTATCAAAAATATATTCTCCTAATTGAGATATTAATGACAGCTTCTTTATAAACAATTCATGCCCAATAGCAAAGCCATAATAGCTATTATAGGTGCTATTAAATGTTTTATCCAACATTTCACCTTGTCTCAATAAATAATTTAAATTAAAACTTATTGCATTCTTTCTGTTTAAATGATGATTTAATTCAAAATCTAAAGTGTAGACATGATAGTACTTATCAATATTTTCATTGCAATTTCGAGTAGCATATCCTATTGAAATATTTTTCTCCCAAAATGGATTTATTTTTAGATTTACAATTGGTTGCTGTTCTTGTGAAAATATCTTGTATCCAAAATTTAAACCATAATTCACTACATTCAATCCTAAGTTTGGTAAATTTAACGCAGCGTTTGAACAATGTGACATGCCAAAATTCAAACCTACAGATATTTTTTTAGTTAATTCGTAATCCAAATTAATTTTACCATTAAAAAAGAAACTCAAAGGAGTACTTATTAATAAATTAGAATCATTATTAACACGGTTATATCTTTCAGAAGCATAAGCTATACCGGCACCTAAATGCGCATATAAGTGTACTCTTTTATATGAGAATAACATAGGCTCAAGAAACATATTTAAACCATAAATAGTTCCTAATTGTGATTTATCTCTGGTTATAATATTGGGTATAAGATTATCAGTTTTGATATAAGTCAATGAATAACCGAATTTTGTTGCTTTAAATGGATTAATCCAATCAGAAGTATTTTTAAGGTTTACATATATTTTAGCTTGAACTTCAATTGCATTCGCTTTAATATAATAAACTCTAGATGTATGAGGCCATACATATCCATTGTTAATGTTGATTCCTCCAAAATAATACTTTGAATTATTAATTTCATTTTGTCCAAATGTGACAATTGATATAAATATATAGAGTACAAAAAGATATGTTTTCTTATGTTTATTCATTTATTAAGTATAAACCAATTTTGTATAATTAAATTACAACTCCTATTTAAATTGTTCCGCGAAATTATAAAAACCTTCTTATTATTAATGATTTTTTAATATTAATTATTGATAATTTTTTAGCTATCTATAAATGTAACAATTTATCTTACATCTTTGTTTTTTTAAATAAAAATTATTACCGTTAACTTGTTAAAGATAACCTTAAACTGATTCATTTTGTTTTTATTTATATAATGCTTGTTTTAAACTGATTTGTTTAGTAATTTTGTATCTTAAATTCAGTCTTATGAAAAAGTTTTCACTAATTGTTTTATTTTGTTTATTCTTATTTAATATTAACACATTACAAGCAAAAAGATTAGCAGCTTCGTTAGTGTATGCACATTTTTTCTCGCCTACTCAAGGACCATTTCTAGAAACATATCTATCTGTTTATGGAAAAAGTGTGAACTTTGTAAAAAATGCCAATAATAAATTTCAAGCTACAATTGAGGTTACAATGATATTTAAGCAAAATAATAAAGTTAAAGACTTTAAAAAATATAATCTCTTAAGTACAGAAGTAGAAGATACTTTAAATTTAAATTTTAATTTTCTTGATCAACAACGATTTGTATTGCCTAATGGTACTTATGATTTTGAATTTTCTATTGCAGATAAGAATAGTATTGATGCTCCATTTAAAACAAATAACCAGATTATTATTGATTTTCCAGAAGATAAAATTAATTTAGCAGGAATTGAGTTTATTGAATCTTATAAGAAGTCAGTTAATCCAACAATAGTTACGAAAAGTGGTTATGATTTGATTCCTTATATATCTGATTTTTATCCTGATAAAGTAACTAAATTTACATTTTATTCCGAAATATATAATTGTGAGAAACTCTTAGGGAAAGATGATATGTTTTTGCTGAAATATTATATTGAAACATCTGAAACAAATAGGACTATAAACGATTTTGTAAAGAATAAGAGAGAATTAGTAAAACCGGTAAATGTTATATTTGGAGAGTTTGATATCTCAAAACTCCCTTCAGGTAATTATAACCTTGTGATTGAAGTAAGAGATAAAGAAAATAAAGTTTTATCCTTTAATAAAGTTGCATTTCAAAGAAGTAATCCAAGTATTCAATATGATGTTAAAGATCTTCAATCAATGGATATTAGCGAAACATTTGTTGGTAGAATTTCTGATAAGGATTCTTTGGTAGATATAATAAAATCTCTTTATCCTATTTCGAGTGATTTTGAAAGAAATTTCATTAATAATCAAATTAAAAAAGTTGATATAACAGTTATGCAACAGTTTATTTTAAACTTTTGGTTGCAACGTGATAATTTCTTTCCTGAAACTGCTTGGCATAATTACCAAATTGAAGTTGCAAGAGTAAATGCTAATTTTGGAAATAAATTCAAAAAAGGTTATGAAACTGATAGAGGAAGAGTGTATTTGCAATATGGGCCACCTAACCAGAGATATGAGCGTCCATTTGAAACAAGTAAGGGGCTAACTGATGAGGGATGGGGTTCCGTGCCTTATGAGATTTGGCAATACTACACTATTCAGAAGGATTATATGAATAGATTTGCTACTTCAAATGCTCAAGTTTCTCCAGATAAATCTAATTCTGTTAAGAATTATAATAACAAAAAATTTGTATTTTATAATCCTAATCTTGCTTTAGGCGATTATGAATTAATTCATTCAAACATGCAAGGAGAAATTTATGATTCTAACTGGGAAATGAAATTATCAAGAAGTAATGATCTGTATGAAAACACAGGAGATACAAAACCAGCCGGAAAAGCCGGAGAATTATTTAATAACCCCCACTAATCTTTTATTTTAATTTAAGGTGCTATATTCCATATTTAAACTACTTTTGCAAACTAAATTTACTTTATGATGCGAATTGGCTTCTATCTTTTTTTAGTTTTTGAAAGAATTATATCTTTTTTGCCATATAAACTTCTTTATATCTTTTCTGATTTTCTGTATTTTATATTATTTTATATAATAAGATATAGAAAAGAGATTGTATATTCAAATTTAAAAAAATCATTTCCAAATAAATCAAATAGCGAACTTAAAGATATAAGAAGGAAATTCTACCAATCATTAACAGATGTTATTCTTGAATCTATTAAAAGTACGCATACAAATGTCAATCAATTAAAAAAAAAATTTACAATTATTGATAATGATATAATTGATAAATTGATAAATGATAACAAAAGTACTTTTATTATGGTAGGGCATACTTCAAATTGGGAGCTTGGTGCATTACTGTTTCCTGAGAAATTTAGGGTTAAGATACATGCTGTCTATCAACAACAATCTAATCCTTATTTTGATGCTTATATTAAAAAGATGAGGAGCCGTTTTGGTGTAATTCCTGTTACAAGCAAACAGGCATTGCGTAAATTTGCTGAGACAAAACATGAGTTAACCTTTAATATGATTGTAGGAGATCAAGCACCACTCTCTAATGTTGATAGTTATTGGACAACTTTTCTTAATCAGGAAACTGCTTTTTTTACAGGGACAGAAAAGATGGCTAAATCTCTTGATTATGCAGTTGTGTTTGCTTCCATTTCAAGAGTTAAAAGAGGTTATTATAAAGCTAATTTGAAATTAATAACAGATAAGCCTAAAGAAACAGAACAATATGAAATTACTGAGAAGTATGTAAGATGCCTTGAACAATATATTAATGAGAATCCTTACAGCTGGCTTTGGTCGCATAGAAGGTGGAAACGTAAACGTACTAATAATTAAGCTATGACTAAAACTGCTGTTGTAATTCTTAACTGGAATGGTAGAAAATTTCTGGAACAATTTTTACCTTTTGTCATAAAACATAGTTCTTCAGATGCAGAAGTCATTGTTGCTGATAATGCTTCTAATGATGATTCTGTTGAGTTTCTTAAAAACAACTATCCTCAAATTCAAATTATAAATAATAACGAAAATGGAGGATTCTCTAAAGGATATAATGATTCGTTATCTAAGATTGATGCAGAATATTATGTTTTATTAAATTCGGATATTGAAGTTACCGAGAACTGGATTAAACCAATTATTGATTTGATGGATAGTGATAAAAGCATTGCTGTTTGTCAACCAAAGTTAAGATCTTATCATCAAAAAGAGATGTTTGAATATGCAGGTGCAGCAGGAGGTTTTATCGATAAATATGGTTATCCTTTTTGCAGAGGCAGAATTTTTAATTCAATAGAAATAGATAACGGACAGTATGATGATACCTGCGAAGTGTTTTGGGCAACTGGTGCAGCCATGTTTGTTCGTGCTGAATTATATCACAAATATGGTGGTCTTGATAACGATTTCTTTGCGCATATGGAGGAGATTGATTTCTGTTGGAGACTAAAAAACGAAGGTTATAAGATAATGTATTGTGCTGATTCTGTTGTTTACCATGTTGGGGGTGGCACATTGCCTAAAAACTCTTCTCGTAAAACATTTTTAAACTTCCGTAATAATTTTAATCTATTATATAAAAATCTTCCGGCAAATAAAATTTATAAAGTCTTTGCTGTTCGTTTATTATTAGATGGAGTTGCTGCTATAAAGTTTCTTTCCGAAGGAGGTTATAAAGATATGTATGCAGTTTTGCGAGCCCATTTAAGTTTTTATGCTTCTTATAATAATAATAGGAAGAAAAGAAAAAAGATTCATCAAAAAGATGTAAGCAATATTTACACTAAAAATATAGTTGTTGAATATTATTTAAAGAAAAAATCAAAACATTCAGACTTAAATAAAGATTATTTTTCGTGAACGAAAGATAATAACGCCAGACTATAACCTTCTAATCCAAATCCTATAATACTGCCTTTACATTTAGAAGCTATTAAAGAAGTGTGTCGATATTCTTCCCGTTTATAGACATTTGAGATGTGTACTTCAATTACATCTGTGGTTATTGAGCCTATTGCGTCGGCTATTGCAACTGATGTATGTGTGTAGCCTCCCGCATTTAATATTATCCCATCATAAGTAAAACCTGTTTCGTGAAGTTTATTAATAAGTTCACCCTCAACATTGCTCTGATAATATTCTATTGTAATATCTTTAAAATCATTTCTAAGTTTATCAAGATAAGTTTCAAAAGATATTTCTCCATATATTTGTTTTTCACGAACTCCTAATAGATTTAAGTTAGGTCCGTTTATTATAATTATTTTCATTTTTGGTATTTATTTATTAGCTAGTCTACAGATTAATGTATTAATTTAAATTTCGTAATTCGTAATTCCTGCCTACCGGCAGGCAGGCGTAATTAATTCCCCGTTAAGAATAACCGTATCTACTTTATTACTACCATAGGAGTAAGGCATATATTCGTAGGTTGGAATTGGTTTGGTTATAAATAAATTTGCTTTCTTCCCAACACAAATACTTCCCATAAATTCACTTAAATCCATTGCGTAAGCACTATTAATGGTAACAGCATTTATAGCTTCTTCGGGCGTCATTTTATATTTTATACAACCTAATGAAAGTATGAATTGCATATTGCCCGAAGGTGAGGAACCGGGATTAAAATCACTTGCCATAGCTACAGGTAAACCTGCTTCAATCATTTTGCGGACAGGCGCATAAGGCATTCCCAAAAAGAAAGCAGCTCCCGGCAATAAGGTAGGCATCGTTTCGGATTGCAACAGACAATTTATCTCATCATCACCGGTATATTCCAGATGATCTACTGAGAGTGCATAATATTTAACTCCTATTTGTATTCCACCTGAATAATCCAATTCATTGGCATGAATCTTTGGTCGCATACCATGCATTAAACCTGCTTTTAAGATACGTTCAGTGTCTTCAACAGTAAAGAAACCTTTATCACAAAACACATCTATATAATCAGCTAAGTCTTCATCGGCAACAGCGGGAATCATTTGGTTAACGATAAGATCAACATATTCGGTTTGACGTCCTTTATATTCTTTTGGAACTGCATGAGCTCCCAGAAAAGTTGATTTAATGGTTAAAGGACTTATTGCTTTTAGTTTTTTAATGACCCTAAGCATCTTTAATTCATCCTCAGTTGATAAACCATAACCACTTTTAATTTCTACAGCACCGGTTCCAAAAGATATGATTTCATTTAAACGTATCATAGCACTTTCTACCAATTCCTCTTCACTTGTATTGTGAAGCCTTTCAGCAGAATTTAATATACCCCCTCCCCTTTTGGCAATTTCTTCATAAGATAATCCTTTTATTTTATCAATATATTCTATTTCGCGGCTTCCTGCATACACCAGGTGTGTATGAGAGTCGCAGAACGAAGGAAACACCATACGGCCGGTGGCATCTATTACTTTTGCATCTTCTTTAATAATAGCATTAACACTTGCAGCATCTTCCATTTTACCGTAAGCGGCTATCTCGCCTTTATCTATTAAAAGCCAGGCATCTTTTAGTGTTTCTATCTTCGACATATCTTTGCCTTTAACCATATCCCGAAACTTTTTTTCGGTTTGTACTATTTCCTTAATGTTTTTTATAAAGATTTGCATTACAGTAATTATAATTATGAGTTTTTATTTTGCGAAAGTAATCATTTTTCTTAGATGTGTACCCATTATTTTAAAACTATCATCACAATATTATTAATAGCTTTCAATATACTCAAATAATTCAATTATATTATTTAAAATAAAGAGCTTTTTTATTTAAATTGTGATTCTATTTTATGAAAATGTTTTTTGACAAATATTATATATGTATCTGATTAATTAAACTATGTATTGATAAATTTATTTGACGAGAGCTCTTAAACAACTTGCAATCGCATTAATGCATTTGACGAGAGCATAAATGCATTTGACGAAAGCATTAATACAATTGACGAGAGCATAAATGTATTTGACGAATGCATAAATGTATTTAACGAGAGCATTAATACCATTAACGAAAGCACTAATACCATTGACAAGAGCACTAATGCAATTGACGAGAGCATAAATGTAAGATGCAATAGGTAAAATGCAACTTGCAATCGAATAGAACTATTTTCATATTTTACAATTCAAAAAACCTTAAATAAAAAATCCCCTTCGGAAGTAATGAAACATTACACACGAAGAGGATTTTAATTTACCAATAAGATGATAAAAGTGAATTATGAAGTTTAACACTATTTAGGCATCAACTGACGGAATTCTTAATTTGTAATTGTTTTTAAACTTTAGGCATTCCAAACTTCAAACTTTAGGCACTATTTTCATAATTCGTAATTGTTTTAAGTGTTATCTTGTAAATAACAACTCCCTATATTTAGGCAATGGCCATAACTCGTCATCTACAATCAATTCTAATTCATCAATATGTTCTCTCACCGATTCTATAAATGGTTTGACTGTATTTGAATAAGCTGCAGATTTCTCTACATATTCTTCATTTAAATTAGCCATTCTTCTAGCCTCAGTCATCTGTTCAACCAGATCTTGAATCTGAGAAATATGTTCTGAAATTATTCTTATGTTCTGAATAGTCTTTTCAGCTAGTTTCGAAAAATCTTTAATGTTATAAATCTCTTTCAAACCGGTTGCATTCTGTATTAAAATGTTTTGATACTTTATTGCAGTTGGAATAATATGGTTAATGGCTAAATCTCCCAATACTCTCGATTCAATCTGCATCTTTTTAGTATAAGTCTCTAAACTTATGTCATATCTTGATTCCAATTCGCGTTTCGAAAGCACATTGTTATTACCAAACAAAGCAATAGTTTTATCAGATACATAAGCTTTCAACGCTTCGTGAGCTTCAGTAATATTTGTTAAGCCTTTCTTTTCAGCTTCAATAATCCAATCTTTACTATAACCATTTCCTTCAAAAATTACATTTTTTGATTCTTTAATATATTTCCTTAACACCTGGAATATAGCCTCATCTTTTTTTATTCTTTTCTTAGTTAATTTCTCAACATCTGCTTTAAACAACTTTAATTGATTAGCCATTGCAGTATTCAAAACGATCATCGGGCCTGCACAATTAGCTGAAGATCCCACAGCTCTGAACTCAAAACGATTTCCTGTAAATGCAAAAGGAGAAGTGCGATTTCTATCTGTGTTATCTAATAAAATTTCAGGTATCTTACCAATATCAAGTTTCAATTCAGCTTTTTCGTTAGGAGTCATTTTCTTTTCAGAAACTTTTTCTTCAATTTCTTTTAATAAATTAGTAACATAACTACCCAAAAAGACAGAAATAATAGCAGGTGGAGCTTCATTTGCACCCAAACGATGTTCGTTGCCTAAAGAAGCAATACTTGCTCTTATTAAGTCTGCATTTTCATAAACAGCTTTTAAAGTACATATCAAAAAGGTTAGGAATTGCATATTCTTTTTAGGATTTTTACCTGGAGAAAGTAAATTTACTCCTGTATCAGTCATCATCGACCAGTTGTTATGTTTACCCGAACCATTAATACCTTTAAATGGTTTCTCATGAAATATTACAAAAAACTTATGATTCCGTGCAACTTTCCTCATAATATCCATCATCAATTGATTATGATCTACTGCCAAATTAGCTTCTTCAAAAACAGGAGCACACTCAAACTGATTTGGTGCAACTTCATTATGACGTGTTTTAATAGGTATGCCTAACTTATAACATTCAATTTCAAACTCACGCATAAAAGCAGCAACTCTATCAGGGATAGAACCAAAATAATGATCTTCCAATTGTTGATCTCTTGCCGAAGCATGCCCCATCAAAGTTCTATCAGTAAGAATAAGATCAGGTCTAGCTTTATACAAAGCTTCATCCACAAGAAAATACTCTTGCTCCCAACCTAAAGTAGCAATAACTCTGGACACATTCTTATCAAAATATTTACAAATATCTACAGCAGCTTTGTCAAGTAATGTCAATGACTTAAGTAATGGCATTTTGTAATCCAAAGCTTCACCAGTGTAAGATACAAATATAGTGGGGATACATAAGGTTTTACCAACAATAAAAGCAGGTGAAGAAGGATCCCAAGCTGTATAACCTCTTGCTTCGAAGGTATTGCGAATGCCACCACTAGGAAAACTGGAGGCGTCTGGTTCTTGTTGTACTAATAAGGAACCGGAAAAACTTTCTATTACACCTGAATTTCCTGCAGGTTCAAAAAAGGCATCATGCTTTTCAGCAGTTGCACCATTTAATGGGTGAAACCAATGAGTATAATGAGTTGCTCCCATATTTACGGCCCAAGCTTTCATTCCAAGTGCAATTTGATTTGCAATTCGTCTGTCAATTTTTTTGCCTTTCTCAGTAGCTAATAAAATACTATCAAAAGCTTCTTTCGATAAATACTCCTGCATTCTAGCTCTGTTAAAAACATTGATACCATAGTATTCTGATGTTTTTAAATCAGTATCCTTGTTAATTACACTTCTTGATGATGCTTCGTTAATTGCCTTAAACCTTACTGTTGTCATAATTTACTTTATTTAAAAAATAATACACTAAATTTAATACTACTATCAATATTTAGATCTTAACCCAAAAATAGTATATTTTATTATTCTCAACCCCTATAATAAAATATAATAATAAAATAAAAACATATGTTTTTGAATAAAGTTTAATTTTTGACTAAATATTATTTAACTAATGATAATTTATTGCTATTTTTACATTTTAATTAAATTATTAAAACAATAATACTTATTTCTACGTTAAGAATCTAAAATTAATATATCTTTGTATCAAAGAATGACAATGAAAAAACTAATAATATTTTTGCTATTTATCAATATATTGCCTTTATTTGCGATTGCTCAAAACAATAAACCTCTTCGAGCAGAAATTGAAGTGCCTTCTAATGATGATAATCCTTTTAAAACTGTTAATCTTGGAAACAAAGGTGTTCTAGTGCTTTATAAGATTAATGAATTTCTTGATAGAAAAACTCAAAACTGGGTGTTTACATTTTATGATGTAAATTTATCTAAGTTGTGGACTAGGAAAATACCTCTGAATGAAGATTTAATTTATCAAAGATATTATTACACAAATGACACACTATACATCTTACTTTTAACATCAACAAAAAAAGCAGTAGAAGATAATCTTAAACTAATAAAATTTGAATTAAAGAAAGGAAATAACAATTCTATTTCAGGAACTGTTGCTGAAAAACCTTCACTTACTGCATTAGAAATAAAAGATAATAAAGCTTTCTTTACAATTGAAAACAAATCAAATATTTTACTTTATTTCTTTGACATACTGAAGGGGAATAAAAAAGAAATTCAAATAGAAAATAAAGAGAACTGTTACATTGAAAGTATGGTTTTAGATACTATTAATAATAAACTTTATTTGCTTTCAAAGTGGATTGCATCAAAAAAAGAAAATAAATTTACGCTATTCACTTATAATTTAGAAGGTGTTGAGCTCTCTAAAACAGAATTACAAACCTATGACCCTGACAAGAAATTTATTTCTGCTAATATTACGCTTAGTTCTGATCATAATATAATTTTAACAGGTTCTTATAATTTTACAGATGAAAAACCTGTTTATTATACTGATATTAACATACTAGAAGCAGCTGGAGTTTATTTTACTAAATTCAAAAATAATATTCTCGAGAAGCCAAACTTTATAAGTTTTCTTGATTTTAATAATATTAGTAGATACCTAAGCAAAAAAGAAATTGAAAAATACAATAATTTACAGGATGATAAAAAGAATAATAAGAGATCATCCTTAAATTACCTGTTACTCGAACATGATGTTATGCATGTAAAAGATAAGTTAATACTTGTTGCTGAAGCCTTTTATCCGGAATATAGAACTGTTTCGAGTATGAGTTATGACTATTATGGAAGAATGATACCAACTACACGTACTGTATTTGAAGGGTATCGCTATACAAATGCTTTTACAATTTGCTTTGATAATGATGGAAAGATAATTTGGAATCAGTTGTTTGATATTTGGAATATACTGACTAAAGAACTACACGAAAGAGTTAGTATAATGCCTATTGATAAGGAATATATTTTCTCATATAGTAATGAAGGTGAAGTTTCATATAAAGTAATTAATGATACATCTGTGGTTTCCGAAATTGATAATGTTAAAATAGAGTTACCTTATTCAAATGATAAGATTATTGAGAATGTTTCTGCTAGCCTAGATTATTGGTATGATAATTATTATATGGCTTCAGGCATACAGGTTATAAAAAACAATTCGCTTGCTAATAGAAGCAAACGAACTGTTTTCTATTTAAATAAAATTGCTTTTCAGTAGAATCTTTTTAGAAAGGCCAGAAATTATTATCGTACCATACCTCTTCCTTTAATTCCTCATTTAATTTATGTAATAATAAATGATGTGTTTTTTCCCAATCTGCAAGCATTTTATACAATTCCTTTTCATTAACATCTGTTGACTCAGCTGCTCTTTCTGAATATATTTTTACTGCTCTCGTTTCAAAATCCATTGCTGCTGATATTGCAGCTGCCTCAAAACTTGCCGCTGTAATTTGTTTTTTAATATCTTCTGACAATATTCTTAAAACTGTTTCTTCGTTAGGATTTTCAACTGGTTTTTCATTTTTAAGAAACTCATTTGTCTTTGCATAATGTGCAAATTGCTTTGATAAGAACCTGATATGTTCTTCTTCTTCTTCAGCCATCATTTCAAATATCTTTTTAGCTGCTTCGCTATCTGATTTCTCAGCCACATTTGAATAAAATGCTTTGCCTCTTTTTTCTAAAAGTATAGCTTCTTTTAGAATATCAATTGCTGTTTTACTTTCCATTTTGTATTATGTATTGATTATATTTTTGATTAAATTAATTGACTGCAAAGTTAAGTTTTAATTTTATAATATGAGTTAAGATTTGAAAATATATTTTATACTTTTAATAAAAAAGGCTGCCTCATATAGAGACAGCCTTTTTATTATATTAAATTGAGAAAATCCTAGTATCCTGCATCTTTTAATGCCTGAATAGAATTAGTTAAAAGAGCTTTTACATAGTTAGTATTATGAATACCTAAACTATATTCTCTTAAACAGAATTGGAAGTTAATGATAGCACCAACATGAACAAATTTCAAAGTTGGGAATTTAGCATGTCCTGATGGAATAGTTCCACCCATATACCAATATCCAGTTGGATTTGAACCTGTAGGTGAATCATAGATATCTAAATAACCATCATAGTTTTTAGAACTAACACCTAACCATAAGTTAGTAATTGTAGTTGAATTAGCATCTACATGAAGAATAGGATGATTAATATCACCTCCAACTAAGTTAATATGAGCTGCTAAAGTGTCAAGTAATGCTTTTACAGTAGTTCTTGTTGTAGTAAATCTACTTCCTGATACAGCACTCATTGCATCAGTTCCTGTATGACAATTAGTATTGTTACATCCTTTAAAGTTCCAAGATGAACCTGAAGTTAAACCTGCTGTTTCGTTGTTTTGATTTCTAACTCTGAAAGAGTGTCCACCAGCTTGGCCAGTCATTGGAGCCATGTGGCAATCCTGACAAGAAGCAACAGTTGTATGTTTTGAATTGGTATATTGTAAGTAACCTGTTGAACCGGTAAATTCAACACCACCCATACCTGCAACTACAGCACCAACAGGACCGTAATGTACATGCATTCTGTAAGAAGGTTTTACCCAAATGTTAGTTGCAGTAGCTGATGAATCCCAGAAAATCATGTTAGGGAATGATTTTAATGAATCATAAGGGAATACTCTACCATCTCCTAAACTAACTGTTAAAGGACGAGGTTGGTGACATTTTACACATAAATTACTTTTTCCACCATCTTGAGTTAAGTTGATTGTTTTTGCACCACCCCACATAGTCATCGGAACTGGAGCAACTGTTGTGAAAGTAGTTAAATCAGATAAACCATAAGTAGTATGTAATTTATCATGACAAGTATAACAACTTATTTTTCCATAAGCTGCATAATCTGCACAAGCATAAGGATTACTCCATTTACCTGTTGTAGGATCTTGTACAAAAGCTACAGGTACATTGTTGTTACAAACATACTTGAAAGCTTCTTGTAAGTGACATGGACCACAACCAGTGTTGCCAGCTTCTGATTCAGAAGTTGTTCCATAATCATGTTTAGAATACATAAATTGTGCAGAAACACTGTCAACCATTGCTGGGTTGTGACAAAGTTTACATGTTTGGTTTGCATCCAATCCGTTAGCACCGGTTGCACCAGTTAAACCATCTTTTCCATCTTTAGCACAAGACAGAAAAAGCATAGATGCTACTGAAAACATTGCAGCACCTGTTAAAATCTTTTTTAAGAAATTTTTTCTCATTTGTGATTAATTTGATAAATACTTTAATTTATTTTAATTATTTTTTTGACTTTAAAAATCATGGCAAATATAGGGAGGTTATTTTGATTATGAGTAAAAAAAACACTGACATTTTCTAAATGTGATATGAAAAACAATCATGATATGATTGATAAATATCAATGCGTAAATAATAAATTAGCTTATTATCAATTTATTAAAAAAGTATAACAGTACCAATTAACTTTTGTGCTCTTTTAAATAAAACAATTTCTAGAGAATTTTATGTGAGAGTTATATCATTTTATCCTCTCAAACTGATCTGAGTTAAATTTTCAAGCTTATGTAATATGATCGTATTTCCATCAACTGAAATTATATTCTCATCTTTTAATTCTTTTAAAATCCTTATAGAACTTTCTTTTGACATTGCAGTAAGATCAGCTAGATCTTGGCGTTTTATAGTAATTTTATTATTACTATTCATAAAAACACTTTCATGTAAATATAATAGTGCTCCTGCAATACGCCCATGCATGCCTTTTTGGGTTAATTCTACAAACTTTATGTAATTCTCCACAACATGTTCATTAATCCATTTTAATAGATCAAATGCAAAATCTTTATTTACTTTTATAAGATTTGTTAATGTATTAATATCTATAAAACAAGCTGAAGTTTCTTCAAGTGCAACAGCTGTAAGATGGTTCTTGAAATCAGTTAAGAAACCAGGGCCACCTATTATAGTAACAGGTCGTGCTAATCTTATTATAAGGTTTCTATTTGATATGCCTTCAATATATATCTTCACAAGCCCTTCGTTAACAATTACAATGTGAGTCATAGCAGTTCCTTGTTTAAATATTACTTCACCGGGGCGAAACTTAACTCTACAACGTGCTTCATTAATTAATTCAAATTGTTCGTCTGTAAGTGAGGTAAATATAGGAAGTTTAGTTAAACAAGCACCGCAATGCTTTGATGTCTTTTTTTCATCCATTTTCTTGAAATTTATTTCTGTTACTATGAAAATTCATTTTTAATTAAAATAAATTTTATTAATCGTACAATATATATTATGCCCATTTATATTTTTTAATTAATTATTAACCTATTAACAAAAGTGTTAACTAAATAATTACTGATTGATTTTTATCAACAATTTGTTATCTTTAGTCAATGCAAAGATACATATTAATCATTAACTAAAAAAATATATTTTTATTAGAATTAAAATAGATAAATAAAGAAATTAAAGTAATTTTGTAAAAATATTTCTTACTCAATATATATATAACAACAATTAGAATTATGATAAATACTGAAGCTTTATTTAATATTTCATACGGTTTATATATCGTCTGTTCAGGTGATAATAAGAAAGGGAATGGTTTTATATCTAATACTGTTTTTCAAGTTACATCAGAGCCGGCAAGATTTGCTGCAAGCTGTAATAAAAATAATTATACTGCTGAAATTATTCAAAAAACAGGAGCTTTTTCTGTATCTGTTTTGCATATAGATGCTTCGTCAGATATTATTGGAAATTTTGGATATAAAACCGGAAAAGATTTTGACAAACTGGCAAATGTCCAGCTAATATATGGCGAAACCGGTGTGCCTATAGTAACGAATGATAGTATTGCATATTTTGAATGTAAGGTTGTGCAAACTATTGATGTTGGTTCACATATTATATTTATTGGCGAGTTAATAAGTGCAGAAGTCCTGGATGATACAAAGGAACCTATGACTTATCTGTATTATCGCAATGTTAAAAAAGGTTATTCTCCTAAAAACGCTCCAACTTACGTTGATAAATCAAAATTAGATTCATCTAAACCTAAAGATTCAAATTTTAAAAGGTATAAATGCGAAGTATGTGGATATATTTATGATGAATCGGAACAAGAGGTGAAATTTGAGGATTTACCTGAGGATTGGGTATGTCCGGTATGTTATACTGATAAAGCTGACTTTATTGAAATTTAACAATCATATTAATAATAAATGTTATGACAAAATCTTTAAAAGGAACACAAACAGAACAAAACCTGTTGAAATCATTTGCAGGTGAATCACAAGCCAGGAATCGTTATGAATTCTACGCAAGTGTAGCAAAAAAAGAAGGTTACGAACAAATTGCAGCCATCTTTATGGAAACTTCAAATCAGGAAAAAGAACATGCAAAACGTTTCTTTAAATTTTTAGAAGGTGGTATGTGTGAGATTACAGCAGCTTTCCCTGCTGGAATCATTGGTACAACAAAAGAAAATTTAAAAGCCGCTGCTGAAGGCGAACATGAAGAATGGACGGATTTGTATCCTCATTTTGCAGAAGTTGCTAAAGAAGAAGGTTTCAATGAAATTGCAATTGCTTATAAAATGATTGCAAAAGTAGAAGCCGAACACGAACGTAGGTATCTAAAACTTCTGCAAAACATTTCAGAAGATTTAGTATTTATGAAAAAAGGTAAAGTATGGTGGAAATGTTTGAATTGTGGTTATGTGTACGAATCAGAAAAAGCATTGGAAATGTGCCCGGCTTGTCTGCATCCTAAAGCATATATGCAAGTTAGGGAAGATAACTATTAATTATAGTATCCTTTTAGCTAGCAATCAAAAAGCTCTCATCATTTATTTATTTGATGAGAGCTTCTAAAATTATTAATTATTAACTCACCTTACGCAAAAAAATGCTAATTTAGCGGACTAAATACATA
>JBAXLO010000048.1:0-25039 GCA_037134755.1 Bacteroidota bacterium
GAAACTAGCTAATTAATTGATTTAAACCAAACAGTTTTTAAAAACTGTTTGGTTTAAATGTCTTCCTAATATCCTAAAAAAGTCTAAACTACTAAAAGCCTCTTTCAAACTCCGAAAGGATATTAACAATCTTTTTCACCCTTAATTCATCGGTAATCTTGGTTTCATATTCCGACAAATCAACTACCGAGCCCATACTTATATTTTCTTTGCGAAACTCCATTGAACCATCTACAATTTTTCGTAAGGATACATGAAAGTTTTTGGCACCGGTCTTTTGAGCAATCTCTTTAATATTATCTTCGGTAATTCCGCTTCCCGGCATAATTATAATCCTATTATTAGCTTTAAGAATTAAATCTTTAATAAGATTAACGCCATCAATCGCCTTGTTATGCATACCGGAAGTAAGGATGATATCAAAGCCAAGATCAATGATATCTTCCAAAGATTCAAAAGCATTGTTCGTCATATCAAAAGCACGATGAAAAGCCGTCTTCATTGGGTAAGCCAACTCAATTAATTCTTTATTTAATACCTTATCAACACTACCATCAGGATGTAACAAACCGAAAACTACACCATCAATGCCCAATTGCCGGCAAGTAATGATGTCGTGTTTCATTATATCTATTTCCAGTGAAGAATATAGAAAATCGCCACCTCTGGGGCGGATAATTGCATGAATATCTATGGTTAGATGATCTCGCGCAGTTTTTAAATCACCATACGAAGGAGTTGTTCCTCCTTCGTAAATTCCTGCACAAAGTTCTACTCTTTTTGCTCCGCCTTTTTCAGCAGCAATAGCCGAAGTCACAGAATTTGCGCAAACTTCAAGTAGCATACTTTGGTTTATTTAAATTTCTTATACTCCAGATTAAGCCCTGTCAAAATATCTTTTGTAATCTCCAGACTATCATTAGCAAAAAGAATTCCGTGTTCTGTTGATTTCTTTAAGATATAAGTATATTTGGGTTTCTCATTAAACCTATTGATATAAGCAAACACAGTGTCTAATAATCTTGTGTTAATCGCCTGTTGTTTCTTTAGCAATTGATCTCTCATTTGGTTTTCAAGTCCCATTAATGAGCTCTTTTTAGCAGTAAGCTCCTCTTCTTTTTTCTTTTGTTCGCTTAATTTTAAAGAAGCACCATTCTTAAGATAATTTTCATATTCATTCTGAAAACCTGACACCTTTGCTTTATATTCACCTTCAAGTTTCGATTGATAATCCTCTAATTCTTTTCTCATATCTTTAGCAAAATCATACTTCTCCATAATAGTATCTGTATTGATGTATGCAATCGAAAGATTCCCTTTTACAGAAACAGGAATATGATTAACAGTGTTTTTCTCCTTTGATTTGTTCATAAAAAACAAAACATAAAGCACAATAAGCCCCACAAGCAAAACGATGTTAAATAGCATTCCACATCTGCACTTATGATTACTGCATTTAGCCGGTTCTTCCTGAATTTGTTCTGTTTGAGGAACGATTGTTTCTTCAATTGTGTTTTCGATGTTTACTTCTTCTTCCATTATGTTATTTTATTTTAGATGTATTACATTATTAATTTAAAAGTCCAAAAGTACTACTTTCAAACGATATAGAATAATATTTCTTTAATTATTTAAAATTAATTTAAAGAAATATACTTATAGCAAAAGGACATTCCTATAATTTAATATCATAAGATGTTAGGTAAATTAAAAATTGACTAAGGGTGAGATGTGAGGTATTTATAAATATGTGCCTTCTCAATGTCGCTTATCTTTGCTTTCCTTTGCATATCATTTAAATGATTAGCCCATTCACCAGCATTATATTCTTTGGGTAAATGTAAATTATGGCAATTACCACAATGGTTGATATACAATTTCCTACCCTCCATTAACTCTTGTTGGGTTGCAGCATCTTTTGACGAAGGCATATACAATTGAACCGTACAACTAATAATAATGCTGCAAATGCAGAGTATTACAATATATTTTACGTACTTCATTAAAAATCGTATCCAACTAGTAAAGAAATCTCAGCAGCTTCATAATTCACAAGATCCCTATTGCCGGGAGCCGAAGAAGTTTTGTGTAGATTTGTAAGTTGAGGCATAGCTGTCAATAAAACAAAACATTTGCCTATGCTCACATGCATAGCCGGGCCGGCAAATAAAACGGAGTTTATCCAGCCGTTATCTTTTGTAATTATATTACTGTTTCTAGCTTCAAGTCCTAAGCTAAAGCTAGGTTTAATAAAATGCATGTATCCAAAATACAATTCAAGAGCAGAATTATGAGTCCAATCAGCAGTACTTAAATTATCAACATGATTTATCTCTTTTTCGATCTCATATTTACCTACTATATTAAATGCAAACAACTCCTTGTTTATCCTTTTATCAAGAAGAATTTTTCCTTCAAATTCAACATTATTTCCACCAAATTCAAACTCACCATAAAGACCGCTACCTACTAAATTAGCAACAGGATCCGATAGTTTTAACTTCCATTCATTACTGAAACTAATTTTTAATTCGTTGTTCATTTCTTTTGAAGTAGCAGTTGCATTAGTCGAAAGCTCTGAATTAAAATAGAAAGCTGTTTGTAAATTATGCCCTAAACCAAATTCAAGTTCTAACCTTTGATTAAGTGTTTGACCAAATATATATGGACTAAAATCTCCTGTTTTTCCTGTCCCTAATGTATTATGAAATTCAAGATCAAAGACACCTTTATCTAATACATTAGATTGGTAAGTGTATGCAAACACTCTGTCCTGTGCAAATGAAGAATATGTAAAAATGGATAATATAAGTATGATAATTATTTTTTTCATGTGATTAATTAATGTTGTGTTAATATTATTAATAAAATTAGTATGATTAACAAAGTAAAAAGTCTTTTGTTAAGGCTATATTCGTATAAAAAGCCCTCCGATGAAATAAATCAACGGAGGGCTTAATTATGATAATTAAATAATTATTAGAACACTAATTGCCCACTTCCGACATAAATTTAATACGCATTAAACGAACCTCTTCTTCAGTATATTCGTTTTCTCCTAATTCTTTCAGACAATCTTCCACTGAATCTGATTCAGCTTCACTAAAATATTCATAAATCTCTTCCTGATGATACTGATCAATATAATCTTTAATATAATAATTAATATCAATTTTAGTACCCGAAGAAACTACACGTTCCATTTCAGTTAGTAGTTCATCAATAGTAAGGTTTTTAGCAGTAGCAATATCTTCCATTGCAATCTTTCTGTCTATACTTTGAATGATATATACTTTTAATCCTGATTTATTAATAACTGATTTAACAACTAAATCAAGAGGACGTTCAATCTCATTTTCTTCAACATATTTTTTAATAAGTTCAATAAATGGTTGACTATATTTAAGAGCTTTACCGGCACCAACGCCTGTTATTTGCTTCATTTCCTCTATCGTAATAGGATATTGTATAGTCATATCCTCTAAAGATGGATCCTGGAAAATTACAAAAGGAGGCAAGCTTTCTTTTCTGGAGATATCACGTCTCAGATCTTTTAATAATGCGAATAATGTTTTATCAGTAGCATTAGAGCGTCCGGCTCCCCCTCCCATTACTGCCATCAAATCTTCTTCGTCATCATGAATATAATCATGATCTTTAGCTACCATAATCTTATATGGTTTCTTCACATACTTATACCCTTCAGGACTTACCCTAAGTAATCCATAACTTTCAATATCTTTTATAAGTAAGTTTTCAATTACTGCTTGCCTGATTACAGCATTCCAGTAATGTTCATCTCTATCAGACCCAACACCAAACTGTGGGAGTTTATTATGCTTTGTTAATTTTAATGTTGCAGAATTCTTACCAATAATAATACTAGCAATATGCTTTGATTTGAAAAGTTGTTTTACTGCAATTACAGTTTCAATAACTGTAGCAATATCTTCAGTACTATCAGTCTTTTCTTTTGGATGTAGACAATTATCACATACACCACAATTATCCTGATCATAGTTCTCTCCAAAATAATGCAATAAAACTTTTCTTCTACAAGCTGAAGACTCAGCATAAGATACTGTTTCATTCATTAATTGCATAGCAACTTCTTGTTCGGCAACTGGCTTTCCTTTTAAGAACTTTTCAAGTTTTGTAATATCATCTTCACTATAAAAAGTAACACAATTACCTTCTCCATCGTCACGTCCGGCACGACCTGTTTCTTGATAATATCCTTCCAAACTCTTTGGAATATCATAATGGATTACAAATCGAACATCTGGTTTGTCGATACCCATACCAAAAGCAATTGTAGCAACAATTACTTCAGCTTCTTCCATAAGGAATTTATCCTGGTTGCCTGCTCTTGTCACAGGGTCAAGTCCAGCATGATAAGGCAAAGCCCTAATACCATTAACTTGTAAGGTTTCAGCAAATTCCTCAACTTTCTTGCGGCTCAGGCAATATATAATTCCTGATTTTCCGGGATGTCCTTTAATGTATTTTATTATTTCTCTATTCACATCTTTATTCTTTGGACGAACTTCATAATATAAGTTTGGTCTGTTGAAAGAAGAAATAAATACATTAGCATTCATCATATTCAGATTCTTCTGAATATCTTGCTGTACTTTTGGTGTAGCCGTTGCAGTCAATGCTATTATAGGAACTTTCTTTCCTATAGCATCAATAATAGGTCTTAGTCTTCGATACTCAGGACGGAAATCATGCCCCCATTCCGAAATACAATGAGCTTCATCAATTGCATAAAAAGAAATATTAATATCTTTTAAGAAATCAACATTTTCATCTTTAGTTAAAGATTCAGGCGCTACATAAAGTAATTTCGTTTTACCGGTAGTAAGGTCTTTCATTACATTTTTTATTTCATTCTTCGACAAAGAAGAATTTAAGAAATGTGCAATACCTTGTTCAGTACCGAAATTACGAATAGCATCGACCTGATTTTTCATTAAAGAAATAAGAGGAGATATTATTATTGCTGTCCCTTTACTCATAATTGCCGGCAATTGATAGCACATTGATTTGCCACCACCGGTTGGCATTATAACGAAAGTGTCCTTACCCGCTAACACACTTTGGATTACTGCCTCTTGATTACCCTTGAAATTATCAAACCCAAATATCTTTTTTAGATGTTTGTGTAGATTATTATCATCTTTTGTTGCCATTTTTACGTTTGTATTAGAAAAATTCATACATTTGTAGTGTAAATGTAATACTTTTTTTCGTATTATAGTATATTTATTTATAATTTTTTAAATTTTTAACATTGAAAACTATCATCGACATCAAAAAAATCGCCTCAGAAACTATTGTTAACGAGGCTGAATCTATTGTTAATCTTAAGAACTTCATCAATGATGAATTTGTCAAGTGCATCGATTTAATTTTCCACTGCAAAGGTAGGATAATTATTTCAGGAATTGGCAAAAGTGCGATAATTGCGCAAAAAATTGTTTCTACCTTAAACTCAACGGGTACGCCTTCCATTTTTCTGCATGCAGCCGATGCAATTCATGGAGACCTTGGAATTATACAACAAAATGACATCATAATTTGCATTTCGAAGAGTGGAAATACTCCAGAAATAAAAGTTTTGGTTCCCTTTTTAAAATCTTTTGGAAATATAATTATTGCCATGGTGGGAAATCTGGATTCGTATCTGGCACTACAGGCTAATTATATTATTAATTGTACAGTCGAAAAAGAAGCATGTCCTAATAATCTTGCCCCTACTTCAAGTACTACTGCCCAATTGGTAATGGGAGATGCTATTGCAATTTCTTTACTTGAATGCAGAGGTTTTAATGCTTCTGATTTTGCTAAATATCATCCGGGTGGCTCATTGGGTAAGCAATTATATTTAAAAGTTTCTGATCTATCAAATTTAAATGAAATCCCTATGGTAAAACCAGAGGATAATATCAGGAAAACTATTCTCGAAATAACCTCTAAACGATTAGGGGCTGCTGCTGTTATTGATGATGAAAAGCTTTTAGGTATAGTTACTGATGGTGATTTGCGAAGAATGCTCCAAAATAATGACTCTATTGAACATCTGAAAGCTAAAGATATAATGTCATTGAATCCTAAAACTATTAATGAAGATGAACTTGCTGTGAATGCTCTGCAAATAATGCGATCAAACAATATTACACAACTTTTAGTGTTTGATAATAATAATAAGTATGCAGGTGTGGTTCATTTGCACGACCTATTGAGAGAAGGAATTATTTAATACAATAATTACGAATTACGAATTACGAAAAGAACTTTTAATTTGAACACATTCCTCCCCTATCAGGGGAGGTTAGGTGGGGTAATAATAATAAATATGACTAATAGTTTAAAAGAATTTAATGATTACAGGCAGATGATGAACGAAAAGATTCTAGCTGCCGACGACAAAACAATTAAACGGATATTTAATGCAGATACTAATGCTTATTTGCCGGGAGCTCTAGATGTTAAGACTAAGGAATTGTTGGGTCTTGTATCTTCTATGGTGCTTAGATGCGATGATTGTGTTAAATATCATTTGATAAAATGCCATGAGAATGGGGTTACTACACAGGAGTTGTTCGAAGTCTTTGGAGTTGCCAATCTTGTAGGAGGCACTATCGTTATTCCTCATACAAGAAGGGCTTTAGAATTCTGGGAAGAGATTATTTCTTCAAAACAATAATTAATTACTACTTTTGTAACGTTATTTATTCAAACAAAACAAATGATTTTAAGAACAGAAGAGGTTGTTAAAAAATATAAGAGCCGTTGTGTAGTTAATAAGGTTTCTGTTAACGTAAAACAAGGCGAAATAGTTGGTTTACTTGGCCCTAATGGTGCCGGTAAAACTACTACATTTTACATGATAGTAGGTTTAATTAAACCTTTATCTGGAAGAGTTTTTCTGGATGATCTTGATATTACGGATATGCCTATGTATCGTAGAGCTCAGAATGGGGTTGGTTATCTGGCACAGGAAGCATCTGTTTTCAGGCAGTTGAGTGTTGAAGATAACATTACTGCTGTTTTGGAATTTACGAAACTTACTAAAGACCAACAAAAAGAAAAGCTCGAATCTTTATTAAGTGAGTTTGGATTGCAACATATTAGGAAGAGTAAAGGGATACAACTTTCGGGTGGCGAACGCAGACGTACAGAAATTGCCCGTGCTTTGGCTGTTGACCCTAAGTTTATATTACTTGACGAGCCTTTTGCAGGTGTTGATCCTATTGCGGTTGAAGATATTCAGATGATAGTATCTAAACTAAAGACTAAAAACATAGGTGTGCTTATTACTGACCACAATGTACATGAAACTCTTAACATTACCGACCGTGCTTATCTATTATTCGAAGGCTCAATACTTAAAGCCGGCACTGCTGAAGAGCTTGCCGATGATGAACATGTGCGTAATGTGTATCTTGGTAAGAATTTTGAATTAAGAAAGTAATTTTCTTATACCATATATATATAAGGAACCTTCGGAGACATTTTATCTCTGAAGGTTTTTTTTATTAGATTGTCTACACTTTGCATCTTCTTCTACAAATTTCAGCATCCTTCAATTATATGTGTAATTAATAATCTTAATTCACTTTTACTTTTACCACAACTTTCCTTACAAAAGTTGACAAGTCTTCTTTTATACATGGTTGATGTAAATCTCCGGGAAAGAGTATCATAAACATGCCTGTTTCCATTTTTAAATAAGAAACTTTGCTATTGTAAAAAGCAATATCATTTGTTTCGTTATAAGTTACAGCTATTTCCTGATCTTGTAGCGGAGCATAGCCAATCAGCTCATTGCCTTTAATTATATATTGCACATCTATATATTTAAGATGGGCTTCGGGAAGGCTGTCAAGCTTATCTTTGGTTTGATATTCGCTTACCGAAGCATAAATATTATCGCCATCAATAGCATATTTGCCGGGTTTTACGCTTGTAAAGTTGGTGGATTTGATGTATTCAAAAGCTATATTTATTCTTTTGTTAATGTTGTTGTAGAGTTTGGTGTTTTCGATATTATCTATTATCATATTTTTTATTAGATATTGATTTTAGTTGGCAAAAGTAAGTAATTATTTAATGTAAATGCAACTTTAGTAATTTGGTGTTTGAAGTTTTATGCTAAACTTTTACTTTTATTTAATTATATGTTTTCCATTGATATAAATAATTCTCTTTTAGACATATAAAATGCTTCCTAAAGAATGAAAAAAGAAATATTAATAAACCATAATACCTCCTATAAGCCTACTTAAATATACTTTATAGCTTTGTTATTAAAATTTAAAGAAAGTATTTAACTTTTAAATTTATAAAACGTATTACTATTATAGAATAAAAGTAGTACATTTGTAAAAAATTCAAAATAAGAATTTATATAAATAATAATTTGATGTGCAAAAGCTGATATCTGACAATTTAAATGATATAAAAACATTATGTACAGCCTATAATGTAAAAACTTTATTCGCATTTGGCTCCGTTTGTACTGATAAATTTACTGATAAAAGTGATGTTGATCTCTTAATTTCTTTCAATCCGATGGATTATGGAGATTATGCAGATACTTATTTTATGTTGGCTGATAAGTTTGAGCATTTATTTAAGAGACCCGTTGATTTAGTTACCGAAAAGTCCTTATCTAATCCATATTTAATCGATTCAATTAATAAAACTAAGACTTTGCTTTATGCTTAATAAAATTATCTGGGGAACAATAATAAGACATTTGCCAACATTGAAAACTGAAGTAGAAAATTTATTAAAATAAGTCTAAAAAAGAATTTAAATAGATTGGGATGGCAGAGAATAAGGGGATAAAATTAAAAGTAAGAACTATTATAGTGAAATAAAACTAGAAGTTTCTTTCTATTGTTTTACGCCTGAAACCTTATGTGTAACAAATGCTCCTAAACCGCCCCAACTAAGGTCAAGTTGCAAGTTGTTATTTCCGATAAATTTACCACCACTATGCACTGAAGGGAAATTTGATAGTGTTCCATTATCATCAATATCTAATGTTATAGAGTTATTTTGCATATAAGTTATTACTATTTTACTTTTATCAACACCTTGTTTAATATTTCCATTATAAACCACTGTATCATGTTTGTAATATCCTATACTATCGGTGTTTAATTCGGTTTCTGTAGTTGTAAATTGCCAATTCCCTAAGTAATTTGCATGATATAAGCTTTCTTCTGAATCTTTTGTACAACTATAAATGCTACTTATTATAGTTATTATCAATAATGTTTTAATAATATTTTTCATTTTGTTATTTTATTTATTATCCCACAAAAATACAAATAATAATCAACTTTATAGTGTAATAACCAATAAAAAAAGAATTTAAATAGACCTGTAAAGTATAGAAACGGCTATAATTTAAACAATCTATTTTACCTTTGTCAGCTCTAATTCTTTAATTAAATATGCTTTAAATTCTTTTAGGTTTCTAAAATAAATTAATAGTGGTACAAAAAGCATAATAATTATAGCTAAGATAGCTTTGAGTGCTCTTATAATTATTAATTTAATAGTATCATCTGAATGAGTTATAAATCCTGATACAATTACATAAGTCATCAAACCGGTTATTATAAATGTTAGCGAACCACCTATCCAATTCATTCGGGCTTTTAATTTAATTTCAGTAACAATATTAGATGAAATTATTTTACCATGAATTATTGGGTAAAAAACTGATGTTACATCCATATTATAAAAGTTTTCAATGTACCATATCGTAAATTTATCTTTCTTTAAAAACCCAAATAACTTATTTAATAGCTGAGTATTGAACCTAATTGTGAATATAATTTTTAAATGTTTCAATAAATTGTTTTTTGATTTTATTTCAATAATTGAATTAATCCTTTTTTCAAATTCAATCAGATTATAATTAGCAGTATATATAACAGACATTTAAATAGGTTTTTAATTATTTGCTAAAAGTATTAAATCGTTTTAAATAATCACCAAAAGTATAAAATTAGTACAAGTTTACGACAAAAATACAAATAATAATCAACTTTATAGTGTAATAACCAATAAAAAAAGAATTTAAATAGATTGGTTAAGTATAGAAACAGAGCGAAATTATTATTAATATCGATATACAATCATAAATCTGAAAAGAAAAAACCAAAATATTGCACCACAAATTTCAAGATATAACCGTTGTTTGTATTTAATTTTATAATTTTCTTGTTTTAAATCAGCTAATTTTAAATATTGTAAGGGATAATAATTAGGAGCTATAAGTAATGGGACGCATAAGAAAATTGCCATCATTCTAAAGATAGAATAAGATTCCGTAGCATTTAATTCCATTTGTTCTTGATGTTTTCTTTCCTCTTCATCCACACACCTTTTATAGTTAGAAGATATTGTTCTTAATTCTTCATTTGTAATACCTCTTTTTAAAAGTTCTTCTTTAGCTTGAACTTTTGCATCTTCTTGCCAATCGCCTGTAGGTGAGATGTAAATATAGATTAAATCTTCTGTTTCTCTTTCTTTTATAGGTGGTAAGTAAGTATCCATCTTTTAAATTATAATTTGTTTTTTATTATCCCCCAAAAGTACAAATAATATTTATCTTTATAGTGAAATAACAGATGTAAAAAGAATGAATAAAGTTTTTGATGTATTGGATTTTAGTAGTAAAATGTAATCTTATCTAACCCAATATTTAATTTTAGGATTATAAATTGAAGCAATACTTGCAAACATATCATAATCTTTTTCTAAATATCCTTCAGAATTTAATTTAATAATCCCTTTTTCATAGCATTCACTTATAACTTGAAACATTATTGTTAACGATTCAAATAAATAATCGGGTTCTTCCCCATAAGTATTCGTCCAATAAATTCTTTTATAATTATCTGATTCTATATTTAAGTCTACCCAATAACAATTTCCTGAACCATCTTCTAAAAAAGGAAATAATTTTACATCAGGTTTGATATTTGTAGTTTGATTTAGAAATAAATCTTGAAATTCTATATGTGATTTATAAAATTGCTTAGCATTATTTAAACTTAAAAAATAATAATTAGGAATTAAATCAATAAGTCCGGTTATTGCTTTAATATCTAAATTAATTCCATCAGCTAAAGAATATAGTTCTAATAATTCTTCATTAAATTTAACTTCTAATTCATTTTCTGTTTTTTCAATATCAATTGAATTTGCAGGTTCTCTCAAGATTTTTGGCATATAATAGCCAATTTCAATTTGTTTATTAATAATAAACCTAAATGATTCAGATATAGTTTTCATAATTAAATTGCTTATTTAATTTTTCCCCAAAAGTACAAATAAATTCTTTTCATCATACTAAATAAAAAAAACCTTCACTCAATAAAGAATGAAGGTTTTTTGTTTTAGTTAAAAAGAATCACTTCAAGTACTTTAAGTATTGTAAGTACTTCAAGTACTTCTTTAGGTTACAATTATAGGATAAGGAACACTAAAGCCCCCTATGCCACTTGCGGTTATGGATGCCCAGATTACATAAATCTTTGCTCCCACAGGCATGCTGTTTAATGGAAATTTACAATGAGAACTTCCGCCTGCCAATAAATAATCGCTTATTAATGCCTCAGCATCCGTAGTGTACATGGCTATAAATGCACCATCGTTGCTGGTTGTAGGTACTGTCATTATTAATTGTCCTGATATAGAACCGTTTACTAAACTAAATGTAGAACTAGGTTTGCCCGAAGAGAATGCATTATAAAAAGGCACTTGTAATTTTACCAATAATACCTTGTTACCATTACATTTAAAGTTAGCATACACACCCATTTCGTGCATAACTGACTTACCTGTTGCAAGAGCTTTTTCAAAATTTGCCTGATCTGTTGCATCACCATTTTTAACTAAGCCATGTGTATCAATTATAGCCTTTCCATAGCCTTTTAGCTGAACTTCTGTATAAGTAGAATCCTCAAAAAGAATATCTGAGCCTACTCCTGTACCAGCTTGCGATAGTAGTTCGGCTACATTAAAAGGAGTTTCACCTTCATAATTTGTTCCTGCTTTCCAGTTTTCCATATAATATTATTTAAAAATTAAAATACATTTGTTAAAAATTTAATTGTTTTACGATTAATAATAAACCACCGATTTACGGTAGTAAGTTGCCTTTTTACGGTTGTAAATTACCGATTTACGAGAGTAAGTTACTTATTTACGGTAGTAAGTTACCCTTTTACGGTAGTAAGTTATACTTTTACGATAGTAAATGTCCGGTTTACGGTCGTAAGTTACCTATTTACGGTCGTAAATGACCTGTTAATTAAAATTGACCGGTCATTTAGGTTTAAAATACTATTAAATACCTTTATTAAAAGGTATTATAGTATGATAACTAAAATTTCTTTTTTACGAAAACTAAAAACTACATGAAGTAGTTGTGAAAAATAATGACCAGAAATAATATTGGATCCATAATCCCTGTATTCTACAATCATTATTATAAAGCGTTGTGCAAAAACGTGGTCACCTGAAGAATAAAGATGACTAAGTGCAGATTTTAAAATGTCAGTATGTAATTTTATTATCCTTTTTCTATCAAAATAATTAAAAAATTTAACCCCTTTAATAGAAAACAAAAGTACAAAAAATATCAATACAAAACATATTTTTAATAAAAATAAAATAAAAATAAATAATAGGCTGGTAAAAGGTACTACAACTGTTAAAAAATATAAAAATTTATTGATTCTAATCCCAAATAAAGTTAAGGCTTTTATTATTTAAAAATATTCTCGATAATTTTAACTAATTTTGCATTCTGAAATAATCCTATATATGTTAGAAAAATTAGAAGCTATCCACAAGCGTTTCGAAGAGATGACAGTTTTGATGAGTGATCCTGATGTTATGCAGGACATGAAGAAATATATAAAACTGAGCAAAGATCTTAAAGAACTTCAGCCTATTATAGATGCTTATTATTCGTACAGAAGTATCGTTTCGAATATTACACATGCCAAAGAAGTGTTGAATACCGAAAAAGATGATGATTTTAGGGCAATGGCTAAGGATGAACTGAATACATTGCTGGAACAAAAGGAACAAATGGAAATTGATGTGCGCCTAATGTTGATACCTGCCGACCCTCAGGATGGTAAAAACGCTGTTGTTGAGATAAGAGCGGGTACAGGTGGTGACGAAGCTAGTATTTTTGCCGGAGATCTGTATCGTATGTACACAAAATACTGTGAAAATAGAGGTTGGAAGGTTGATTTAGTAGATTTTACTGAAGGTACTGCGGGCGGATACAAAGAAGTTATTATAAATGTAAGTGGTGATAATGTTTATGGGCAATTAAAATACGAATCGGGAGTACATCGTGTGCAACGTGTGCCACAAACCGAAACCCAAGGTCGTGTACATACTTCAGCAGCCTCAGTAGTAGTGCTTCCTGAAGCCGAAGAGTTTGATGTTGATCTTAAACCTTCGGATATTCGTAAAGATACTTATTGTTCATCAGGACCTGGTGGGCAGTCAGTTAATACTACTTATTCGGCTATCCGTTTAACCCACATTCCATCGGGCATTGTGGTGACTTGTCAGGATCAAAAATCGCAGATTAAGAACCTTGATAAGGCTATGACGGTACTAAGAACCAGACTTTTTGAATTAGAATATCACAAATATCTTGATGAAATTTCGTCAAGACGTAAAACCATGGTTTCAACCGGCGATCGCTCGGCAAAAATCAGGACTTATAACTATGCACAGAGCCGTGTTACCGATCATCGTATCGGTTGGTCGATGTATAATCTTCCAGTTTTTATGGATGGTGATGTTCAGGAGGTAATTGATGCACTACAACTTGCAGAAAATGCCGAACGATTAAAAGAAGCAATCGCATAATCATATATCATGAAAAAAAAAGAATTAATTAGTCTTATTAAAAGGAAAAAATCTTTTCTTTGTGTTGGTTTAGATACTGATATAAATAAGATTCCTACACATTTAATGAAAGAAACCAATCCGGTTTTAGAGTTTAATAAGAAAATTATCGATGCAACCATAGAATATGCTGTGGCCTATAAGCCAAATCTTGCATTTTACGAAAGTATGGGTATCAAAGGTTTGCATATTTTGGAAAAAACCATGAAATACCTAGATAATTTTAAAGGTGAAGTCTTTACAATAGCTGATGCTAAAAGAGGTGATATCGGTAATACTTCGCAACAGTATTCTAAAGCTTTTTTATCAAAAGATAATTATGATTTTGATGCCATTACCGTTGCCCCTTATATGGGTGAAGATTCTGTAAGTCCTTTTTTAAATTACGAAGGTAAATGGGTTATCCTGCTTGCTTTAACTTCAAATAAAGGAGCTTTTGATTTTCAATTCTTAAAAACCGAAAACAATAGATGTGTTTACGAAGAAGTGTTGATAAAGTCAAAAGAATGGGGTAATGACAAGAATATGATGTATGTAGTGGGTGCTACTCAGGCAGAAATGCTTGAAAATATACGCAAAATTGTTCCTGAACATTTCCTTTTAGTACCTGGTGTAGGTGCACAAGGGGGAAGCCTTGAGGAAGTTGCAAAATATGGCATGACTAAGGATTGTGGTTTGCTGGTAAATGCTTCCAGAAGTATTTTATATGCGTCTAATAAAGAGGATTATGCTTTAAAAGCTAAAGAAGAAGCAATTTCGATGCAAATGGAAATGGAAAGCTTACTGAAACAGTTTGAAGTAATTTAATTTTCTTCACTATTAGATAAATACTCTTTAAATACAAAACAAATGGAGAACAAAAGCGGTTGTCTTGTTTGCGGAAGCGAACTAAAATATTTGCAAGAGTATGTTGAAAAAGAATGTTTTTATTGTAAAAACAAAGTTCAATCCAACGTAAGTTGTATTAATAATCATTTTATCTGTGATCGTTGTCATTCCTTTTCGGCATTGGATTTGATTGAAGAATATTGCCTTAATACTACTTCCGTAAACCCTGTTGAAATAGCAAATGTGCTTATGCATAGTGATGCTATAAAAATGCATGGTCCAGAACATCACTATTTAGTTCCGGCAGTGTTGCTTGCAGCCTATTGTAACCTACAAAATGATGCTACAAAAAAAGAGAAATTAGCTATTGCCAAACAGCGTGCCGAAAAAGTTCCGGGAGGTTCGTGCGGAACTCATGGTAATTGCGGTGCTGCTGTAGGCACAGGCATCTTTATCAGTATTATAACTAAGGCTACTTCCCTTTCGGGGAATGAATGGCAGCTAAGTAACATGATGACTGCCACAAGTCTTATGGCTATTGCCAAACATGGAGGGCCACGTTGTTGTAAACGCGATACTTTTTTGGCGATAACCGAAACTGTTAATTATCTTAAGAATTTATTTGAGATAGAACTCCCACTTAACGAAATTAAATGTGATTTTTCGGAATTCAATAAGCAATGTTTAAACGAAAATTGTACGTTTTATAAGTTAAACTAAAACCGATTTTTTGCCTTTATTACACTTATAGGCTATCTTTTTATTTCATTATAACATTTACGGCAAAGAGGTTCATAATTATCTATTTCTCCTAACATTACAAGCTTATCATTAACAACAGTACGATGCGAAAAATGTGCCAAACTACCACAACTCATACATATAGCATGCACTTTGGTAACGTATTCGGCAGTAGCCATTAGCTGAGGGATAGGTCCGAAAGGTTTACCCAGATAATCCATATCCAAACCGGCAACAATTACCCTCATACCTTTGTCAGCAAGTTGATTGCATACATTAACAAGCTCCGAATCGAAAAATTGTGCTTCATCAATACCAATTACATTTGCATCATCCATATATAACAGTATCTGCTCGGCAGTTTCAACAGGTGTTGAGACAACAGCTATAGAATTATGCGACACTACATTAATAGCATCAAAACGATTGTCAACACTAGGCTTAAATATCTGAACTTTCTGCTTAGCAATCTTCGCTCTATTTATCCTACGTATCATTTCTTCGGTCTTTCCCGAGAACATTGAACCGCATATAACTTCAATCCAACCAGTACGTAAACTGCTTTCTTCACTATTTTCTAAAAACATACTCTTTTCCTATTTATTAATGTGCATAAAGTTGTTGATATTATTTTAAAGAAATATCATTTTGTAATAAGAATTATAACTAATTTAGCATAAAATTTAACAAGGCAAATTTACATAAAAACTTGTGTAGTTTATCAAATAATTATTTAATATTTTCATTATGGATAAAAACATTATCAAAGAGATGATCTCCAGACAACTTGATCTTATCATAGAACAGTTTAATAATTTGGATAAACATAAAGGAAAAATCTCACAGATTGATATTGATATAATTAAAAGAAATGTGAGTATTCTTTATGAACAGCTTTTTGAGCTAGAAAAAGAAAATACTTCTTCATTATTTGATAAACATAAAGAAAAAAAACCAGAAATTAAGGCAAAAGAAGAGCCACCAATTGCTAAAATTATTGAAGAAAAAGTGATAGAAGTTGAGGAAGATGAAGTAACTTTTCCTGTTGATACAACTCCTGAACCGGTAGAAGAAGAACCTGAGCCAATTTTTGTAAAAGAACCCGAACCTATTGTAGTTATTGAGGAAGAACCTGAATTAATACCTGAGCAAATAGTTGTTAAAGAAGAGCCTCCTGTGTTAATTGAAGAGCTTACGACACTTAAAGAAAAAACACCGGAAATAATTGAGGAGTTTACGACACTAAAAGAGGACTCACCTATTTTTATTGCAGAGAAACCGATACATATAGAAGAAAAAGTTATTGTAAAAGAAGAACCGGCTATCATAAAGGAAGAGCCAGTAAATATTGAAGAACCAGTAATGCCTGAACCTCCCAAACCTATTGAAAAACCTATAGAAAAGAAAGTAGAAAAACATACCGATTTGTTTGGTGGAGGCACAACTATTGCTGATAAATTTAAAAAAGACACCAAAACTGTTATTGATAGATTGCATATCGAAACTTCTAATAAAACAATCGGCCATAGACATCAGCAACATGCCATACAAGACTTGAAATCAGCTATTGGTATTAACGAAAAATTTCTTTTTATCAACGAGCTTTTCAAAGGTAATATGAAAGTTTTTAACGATACTATTATTAAATTAAATGATTTTGCATCACATACTGAAGCTGAAGCCTTTTTACTTGAATGTAAGCATAAATACAATTGGCCTGATGATCTTGTATCCTATCTTACTTTAAAAGACTTCGTTATTAGGAGATATTTATAAATGAAAGGCAAACTATTCATATTCTCAGCGCCATCAGGTTCAGGCAAAACTACTATTGTAAAGTATTTACTAAGCGTAATGCCCACACTTGAGTTCTCAGTATCTGCTACTAGCAGAGAAAAACGACCAGGTGAAACCAATGGCAAAGATTATTATTATATAACTGCTGAAGATTTTAGAAATAAAATAAATAATAATGAGTTTTTGGAATGGGAAGAGGTTTATAAAGACCAGTATTACGGCACTCTTTTAACAGAACTCGATAGAATTTGGGCTAAAGGGCATCATGTAGTTTTTGATGTAGATGTTATTGGTGGTTTAAATATTAAAAAAGCGTATCCTGATAACTCACTTGCAATTTTTATTAAACCTCCTTCGGCCGAAATACTTAAAGAGAGGTTAACAAGCCGCTCAACAGAGGATGCAGAAAGTTTAAAAGTACGACTTGATAAAGCAAATTGGGAGCTTTCTTTTGCTGATAAATTTGATGTTATCCTTATTAATGATGCTTTGGAAACAGCATATAAAGATGTAGTTGAATTGGTTGGTGATTTTATTATTAAATAAGAAATGCAAAAGAAAATAGGGCTATATTTCGGATCATTTAATCCAATTCATATCGGACATTTAATAATTGCCGAACAAATTTTGACTAATTCTGATCTTAAAGAGATATGGTTTGTGATTTCTCCACATAATCCTTTAAAAGAAAGGCATTCATTACTCAATGATCATCATCGTTTAGCCTTAGTCAGGGTTGCAATTGACGATAATCCTACGTTTCGTGCCTGTGATATTGAATTTAATCTTCCAAAACCATCCTATACCATTCATACTTTGGTTAATCTGGAGAGTAAATATCCCAATCATCAGTTTTGTTTGATAATGGGTTCGGATAACCTGAATGTTATTACAAAATGGTTCAACTATGAGCAGATATTAGACAACTATAATATATATGTATATCCACGACCGGGTTTTGATGGTGGAGAATTTGTAAAACATCATTCCATTATATGGGTTGATGCTCCCCTTATCGAAATATCCTCGAGCTATATACGCAATTCAATTGCTTCAGGAAAACAAGTACGTTATCTTTTGCCTCCAAAAGTGAATGAATATATAGAAGAAATGCACTTTTATGAGAAATAAGATGAAGTACTTAAAGTGCCTAAAGTTTAAAGTACTTAAAGTTTTATTAAATTATGATTTATGAATAAAATGGATTTAATTTTAGGCACTTCAGGCACTCCAAACTCTAAGTATTTACCTTTAATTCTTGCTCCAATGGAGGATATTACGGATCCACCTTTTAGAGTTTTATGCAAACGTTTGGGTGCTGATGTAATGGTTTCCGAATTTATTTCTTCAGAAGGTTTAATCAGGGATGCAGTTAAAAGTCTTCATAAACTAGATTTCAGTGAAAGCGAAAGACCTATAGGTATTCAAATATTTGGTCATGACGAAACATCTTTATGCAAAGCTGCTGAAGTTGCCGAAAAGGCTAATCCTGATTTTATTGATATAAACTGGGGTTGTCCGGTAAGAAAGATAGTAGCAAAAGGGGCAGGTGCAGGTATATTAAATGATATTCCTAAGATGGTTCGTATAACAAAGTCAGTTGTTGAAGCTGTAAAACTGCCTGTTACTGTTAAAACAAGATTGGGTTGGGATGATAGTAGTAGAAACATAGTATCTATTGCCGAACAATTACAAGATGTTGGAATTGCTACAATAAGTATACACGGACGCACCAAGGCTCAGCTATATAGGGGTGTTGCCGACTGGACTTTGATTGGAGAAGTTAAGAATAATAAACGAATGTTTATTCCTGTAATCGGTAATGGTGATATTGATAGTCCTGAAAAGGCTAAAGAGATGCTGAAATATAATGTTGACGGCTTAATGATTGGAAGAGCTACCATTGGAAACCCATGGATTTTTAAACAAATAAAAGCATATCTAAAAGATGGAACTATTATACCTCTACCTACTATAAATGAACGGGTAGAGATTTGTAAAGAGCATCTAAAAAATTCAATTGAATGGAAAGGTGAAGTAACAGGTATCGCAGAAATGCGTAAACATTATTCTGGTTACTTTAAAGGGATCCCTGATTTTAAACCTTACAGGATAATATTAGTTACCAGCAAAGAAGCTAATCAACTATATGATACTTTAGATGAAATTAATCTAAAGATTAAGTCTATATAATCAAAAGAGCGTAATACATTTAAAATGAATTACGCTCTTTTGGTAGATGGCTATTTTTATTATCTCATTGGATAAAGTTTAAATATCTCATCCGATTTCATTATAATATCAACATATTGAGCTCTGCGGTAAGCATAAGGATCTTTTAGATGTGTACGTGATAATTTACCTTTAAAATCACTAACTACATGATAATTTTTACTATCCATCCAGAAATCCAGATCTTTTAACATTTTATCAATGTGTCCTATTCCATTTTTGTATAATGTACTTACAACCTGTACACAATCAGCTCCGGCTAAAATCATTTTAATAACATCTTCACCAGTCATTATACCTGTATTACTACAGATAGAACCTTTAAAATTACCATAAAGCAGACCTGCATAACGTAAAGGTAAGCGATTTTCTTCGCTACTGCTTAGACGATAAGGAAAATGCAACGCTTCTTTATTAATATCAATATCCGGTTGGAATAAACTATTAAATAACACAAATCCATCAGCACCTTCTGAATACATGCGATTGACTACGTTTAACATATTTGAATAAAAGGGACTCAACTTAACACTTACCGGTATGGTTATTGATTTTTTAACTTTATAGATAATCTCCAACTGTTCTTTTAGTATTGAAGTTTCATCTTTTTCCACATCTTTTGGAGTGGCATAAAGATTTAATTCTATTCCATTTACACCAGTTTGTTCTATTAGTTGAGCATATTCAACCCAAGTTTCGCTATATACTGCATTTAAGCTAGCAATTACAGGTATTTTTACTGTTTCTTTAGCTCTACGCAAATTATTTAAATGTTCTTCAGGACCGGCGTGAATCATGTCAGGGAAAAGTGATGTCATTTCTGCATTACGATTTTCATATTCCCTCAAATTTTCTTCCATCTGAAGACTTTCAAGTTGTATTTGTTCCTCAAACAACGATTTATATACAATTGCTGAGGCACCTGCATCTTCAATCTTTTTAATATTGTCGAAATCTTTTCCTAAGTTACAAGCTCCTGCTATAATTGGATTTTTTAAATCCATTCCAAGATATTTTACTGATAAATTTGCCATGTTTTAGTCTCCTTTAAATTTATGGTTTATAGATTTTATTTAATGATTAAACAATATTGAATCTAAAATGGCTTGCATTCTTATAAAATTAATATTCTTATTTTGATTTTTTAACAAAACAAGAAACTAATGAGCCCTATAATACCTAATTATACTTAAGTTAAAAATATTAAAAAATAAAAGAAGCTATTAAATTATATTGTATATTTGCACTAAAGTTTAATGATTCTTTTTATCTATATTTTTAGTTTAATTAAGATAATGGAACAGGATCACTAATTTTTAAACAAATAAGAAAATAACAATTATGAAATCAAATATTCCTAAAAAACCTGTTACACCGGCAGCTAAAGACAATATAAAAGCTATAAAGAAAGAGCCAAAAGAAATTAAAACAACTACTGATAAGCTTAAAGAATATGGTTTGTTAGCAGTTGTATTAATTTGGGCTGCTATTATGTGGTATTATATGTTTAAATAATAAACATATACTTTGGATAATAAAGATTATTTAATATTAATAATGCGAAGTTATTTACATTGCATTATTTATATTAATAAATACAAATCTATCGTCTTCTAATTCATTACTAATTTGCAATAAGTAAACAAAGACCCGGGACTTTCTCCTTTACGTTCTTGTTTTACATAAATTTCTTTTGAGTTTTTCCAGTAAACTAAGTCAGGACCCCAGTCTTCTAGCTCAATAAAACCTATATTGTGTAATTTATTATTTACAACTTCAAACATCTCAATACCATTAGCTGTTTCATTAGCCCATAAATCCGAATTTGAACATAAAATATATTTTTTATCCGGCGACACTAATGGATCACCTATTGTAATTGTAGTATCACCCGTATTTTGATTTACCAATATTTCATTAAACCATTCGTAATAAGTAGCATAGACTTTCCAATAACCAAGATCTTTAAATTCTCCTACATAACAATACCTTACAATATCTGCTTCCGTTTCGGTAGAATCATCTTTAAGAAAGAAAAAGTTATTTGTCTTAAGTTTAAAGATTAATGTATCCGAATGTCTTTTAACTGTTGAGGAAGCTCTTAAAAGATATTTTTCGCTTTTAATTATTGGTTTTTTATACCCTGATTCAAATTCCTTTTTAGTGATTGGCACTACACTAAATATCTTACTTCCTATAATTATACTTGTTACATCTTTAGTTTTTATAGTGTTTTTATTTTTATGACTACAAGCAGCTATTATTACAATTAATAATAGAAATAGGAGTATGTTTCTTTTGTTTTTCATATTGCATTATTCTTTTAATAAATGTTTTGGCACACCTTCGAATGTCATTTTAACAGGCTTGATATATCCTTTATCATCAAAATACATTCTATCAATACATGTTTCTCTATGATTTGATTTATCAGTATTTAAAGGTCTACGGTGGTAGATAATATAATATTCGTCGGTGTTTGGGATATTAATAACTGAATGATGCCCTGCTCCTGTGGCTACCAAAGAATCTTGCTTTAATATTTTTTCAATACGTTTAAATGGACCTAGTGGAGTATTACCAATTGCATAAGCCACACTATAATCGGGGCCACCCCAACCACCTTCCGACCACATCAAATAATATTTATTTAATCGCTTAACCACAAATACGCCTTCCACATAATGTTCGGGAGTAATCTCCTTATAAATTGTTCCATCCTCAAATGGTATCACACTTAATAAATCCTTACTAAGCTTAACGACATTGCAATGGCTCCAACCTCCATAATATAAATAATAAGTACCATCATCATCACGAAATATAAATTGATCAATTGGTTGAGCCCCGTTGTAAAACTTATCAATCAATGGTTTCCCTAAAGCATCAATAAATGGTCCGGCAGGATTATCACTTACAGCAACACCTATACCACCATATTGATCGTTATTCTGAATATCGTTTGCCGAAAAGAAAAGATAGTATTTATTATTGGCTTTAATAGCCGAAGGTGCCCAAAGCGAATATGCAGCCCATTTTACATTTTCAATATCAAGAACATGCGAATGCTTTTCCCATTTAATCAAATCATAAGAAGAAAAAGCATTAAAGAATGTTGTTTTAAGATATTCTTTATTGATAGCATTCTTTCGGGCTTTGAGTTGTTGTTCGGTAAACTTTAAGGATCTGTCGGGTTGCCCTGAATCATCCGAATAAGTGGGATATATCCAATATTGATTCCCAAATATTCTTCCTTCCGGATCAGCATACCAACCGGGTATTATAGGATTGCAGGATTTAATTGTATTAGATACGTTTCCTTGAGGATATACGTATATAGAAACTAAGATAAAGAGATAAAGGCAACTGATTTTTTTCATTCTTAATGTTTAATTAATTATTAATTAGAATATCTAAACTTTGGACAAATTTAACATATCATTATAAAACTAATTCTTTGCTTTTTTTTGAATTTTAAATGTTATTCCAAGGCAATAATGTATTGAATATAGATTTATATTATGAGCTATGAAACCATAATCAGTTGAACCATCATGCTCTAAAATAAAAGGAGTAAGATAATAATCCACCCCTGAGTTAAATGATAATGATAATAACCGATTCAACTTATAGTTTATCCCTATTGAAAATGAAATAGGTAATGCCAATCTCATTTCTTTATTCCCTACATTAAAGCTAAAATCATAATTGTTAGGTGGATAAGCCACTCCGCTCATACCAATATTTGTTTCTGATTTTGCTAAAAGATAAGAAGCCCCAGCTCCTAAAAAAGAATACACAGAGATTCTTTTAAAATCATGATAATAACCACCACTAATATAAAAGTTAATTAAATCATACGAACTTATAGTTTTAAGTAAAGGTCCACCATAATTATAATTTTCTTCAAAGCTAGTTCTATTATTTTGAAATGAAAATTTAAGGGCTACTCCTGAATGATATATTTTTGTAAAAGATAAGTTTGTAAAATAGGCTGGTAATGAAGTTTCTTTACTATAATCTTTTATCATTGTGCTATATTCTTTTATTTCAACCTTCCCGAAATTAAAACCACCCGCTATATTAATTTCCCATCTGTTGTTAACATTTTTGATTTTATAAGGACGGTATTTTTTACGATCATTAATTTTATAACCTGTACTTAATTGCAAACCATAATAAAAATTTGGATGACTTTTAACGTAATTTAAAAATGTATTATAAGTTAGTCCGGCATTAAATTTATCTGTAATCTGATATTTAAAAGCACCATTAAAAACAAATCCGAAAACATCATTTTTATTATAACTTATATTATCTCCTAACATACCATATATATATCCATTATCATAGGAGTTCTTATCAGCAAATCTTCCGGTGCCTATACTAATACCTAACATGGGTATAATTCTGAACTTATGAATTTCGAACTTATACCCTGCCAAAAGAGCAAGAATATGAGAATATTCAAGATATTCGTGCAAATTAACATTATCAATATTTATATAATTATAACCATAGTAATTGTACTGCAAAGTATATTGGAACTTATTTCTAGTATAATTTAAATTACCTGAAAAATAAATCCCTTTATTATTAATGCTTGTCCCCCCTAATAGCTCTATTCCAAGCTCTTTTTTTACTAATGAATCTTTTTTCTGTGCAAAAAGATTATTAGTATAAAATTGAACGGGAAACAGTATCACCGCCAGTAAAATATATTTCTTCATATTTATTTGTACTAATATTGTTTTTTGTTATTTCCCAATGCAACTCATGAGATCTATTACCTATTACCTTTATAATTGTAGTTCTATCAACATTTGTTCCAACAAAATTCGTATAATAACCATCAAAACCATTAGCGGTTATTACATCAATCCACAAATCATCATAGGAGTTATATGGACTTGTATTTTTACAGTAGAATTTTAAATACCCCCATTTTACTAGTCTCATATTACATTCATTAATAGTTCCGGATGTATAACTTATTCTGTTAAAACAATACCTATCTGATACAGCATTAAAATATATACGGTCTGCATCTACAGTGGCAACACTAACATTTAAAGAATATTTTCCTTCATTATCTGTCGTTGTTGTAAGAGTTGTGTCAATTGTGTTTGATCCGGTAAGATAATATGCAATTTTTAAAATCTTTACTCCTTCAACCGGTTTGCCTGTCACTGAATCTACTATGGTTCCATATATAATGCTGTTTGTAATAGTATTGTTTGCGTCTTTTTTGCAGGAAGAAGCTAGAAGAATTAAAAGGAAAATGCATTTTATTAATTTTTTCATTTATGATGGTTTTAATTTTTATATCTAATAAAATATCACAGTAGATAAAATAATTATAGATAATCTTCTTGATTAATAATATATTAATTCACAACAAATTCTCAATCAATTTAATCTAAAATATGTTTCTTAATAATATTTATGCAAATGTATACATTAATTATTA
>JBAXLO010000049.1:0-24937 GCA_037134755.1 Bacteroidota bacterium
TCGTGTCTAAACAAGTTTAGAACACATAATTTTATTTCATATTGTATCTAAACAAGTTTAGAACACATAATTTTATTTCATGTCGTGTCTAAACAAGTTTAGAACACATAATTTATTTTCATATTGTGTCTAAACAAGTTTAGAACACATAATTTTATTTCATATCGTGTCTAAACAAGTTTAGAACACATAATTTATTTTCATGTTGTACCTAAACTTTTTTAGAAATTTATTTTTAATTATTTTTATTAATAACTGAATTATTCGTGTTTAGCAATAAAATAATCTTGATTTCTTAATGTTTGTTGAAGATAAAATAAAAAGAGCTTCCATCAACTTAATGATGGAAGCTCTTTTTATTCCTGACAGGTTTTTCCGTCCTGTCAGGTATAATAACCTTCTAGATTTAAACCTGACAGGATAAGAAAACCTGTCAGGAAAGGAGAAAAACAATTCCGTAAGGAATTAATTTGATTGAGGCTCTTTTTTTTTGTTTATTCGTTTACTTAGTTAACACTATTTTACCTGTGATGGTATTATTACCAATATTCATTTTATAAAAATAAACTCCACCTCTTAAATTGCCTGCTTCCATAACTATAGTATGATCGCCTTTATCTTGCTTACTTTCGATAAGGATGTTTATTTCTCTTCCAATCATATCATAAATGCTTAACCGAACATTTGTACTCTCGTTTAAAGTATAATTAAAGGATGTTTTATCAGTAATAGTAATGAAAATTGTGCCGAAACAGATTGGGAATTAATGTTAGTAATCTCACTATATCCTTTGCGGGATAAATTTAACCTAACCGCAGTAGCAGAGAGCTCAGTCAGGCGAAGCGATCGAATCGCAGATGTGAGATTATTGATTTTTCATTGATATTACCCCTTGTTATTTAAATTGATTAATAAAGAAACAAAATTACTCTTTATTTTTGACATAAATGAATAAATCTAATCTTTTTTTTAAAAGTTATTAACAATTTGATTTTTTAACTTTTTATTTTTGAGGAAACTTGATTAGGCATACCAATAAAATAGAATTTTTATATCCTAAATTATTTAAAAGATGTGAATTATAATATTCAAGGCAGAGGTTTTTACTAAACAGCCTCTTTTTTAATCTTCACTAATAGATATTAATTTGTATAATTTTGGTTCGAGTGGTTTAGGGATGTTAAAACACATCAAAATATTTTCTTTCCTGTAAAACATAATTACAGAAGTAGTTTTAGTGTTAATAAAACCATTTTCTTCAATATCTTCTCTTGAATAAGAGTTTCCTACAACGAATTCAGTTTTCATGATGTTTTTTTTATTTCCTATTTGTTTTATTAATGCAAATTTGCTGATATGATTATTATTAAATGATAAGTGTTTGCATTAATTTTCACCAATCGAAATCAATTTGTATTTTCTATTCTTACATGATTTTGGGATACTAAAATTCATAAATGTTTTAGCTTTTCTATAAAACATAGCAACGGAAGTTACTTTAATATTAACGAAACCATCTTCATGTATTTCCTTTAATGTGTAAGAGTTTCCAAGAATATATTTATTTCCCATATTATTAATGATAAATCTTTGAAATTTGATACTGCAAATATACAATTAATAACATTTGAAATACATGAAAAGTTTTTTTTAATTAGATTCTAATCCTATTCTAATGCAAAATTAATCTTATTTTAATTTAGGCTGTTATTTTTTATAGTATTTTTGTCATCTAAATTTAATAATAAATAAGTAATTTTTTTCATATAAGAGGAAGAGGTTGTAATCCCTGCAACCTCTTTTTTTATTTGGTGATGCAAATACAATATAAATTTTACTTGTGCTAATATGTAATATATAATATAGGTGTGCTGTTTTTATAAAAGATAATATTAAGCAACAACCTTGGTATTGTAAAGCAAAAAGCCTTCAGCAATAAATTTGCTGAAGGCTTTTGAATGTCTATGAAGTTTAGGTTTCTTATTTCTTATTTTTTGAATAGATATTAGCATTGTTTCTATAACCGGTAGCGGTATTGGTATACCAATCAGTATAACTTGTGCCATTACTTAAAACCCAATCAATAAAGTGTAGATAAGCCTTTGTAATTTCTGCTTTTTCGTTAGGATAATTAAAACCATTATACATATTTAAAGCCCATGGTAAATTGTTTGCTGTTTTATAATATCTGCCCTGAGCAGGAACTGATTTGTCATCACCTGTGCCAAAATAAGCTGTGTTAACTAATGCTGTAGGAGCATAATCAGGTAAATGTACTTCCTTACCTCTTACTTTATTTACAATGATAAAAGGATTAAAGTGAGCAATATCTAATTGTTGTTCAGTATAAGTATATGGTGTATAGATAATATGTAAAGTAATAGTAACAGGAGTAACATAAGGTGCATCAGGAGAAGTGTTAAAGCCCAGTCCGCTTCCAGGGTATTGTAAAACATCATAAGCGTTATCAAATACTATCAATGTAGATTTGTCTTGTCCTTGTTCGGTGCCGTTTGCATTCAACATAAGAAAACTTTCTTTGATGCTAGAACCTGTAACCTGTATTGCTGAAGAAGGTATATCGTTAGTTGCTAACTGAAATCCAAAACCATTATTATAACTGGCACCTGAAGCTTTTAAAGTAAAGCTTGCAAATGTTTCTACAAGCTGGTTATGTGCGTTTGTAATATTTTTGAATTGGTAATCAACAACTACATCATTCATGTCATAATCACCTTTTGATGGCCATGAATCTTCAAAAGCTAAACTACCTTTATTTTCAGCAGGAAAATAATTGTTAAATGCACGAGTTGAATCATTAGGATAGGCATCTTCACTGTCAATTACACCGTCACCATCTGTATCAATAAGAATAGTATAGTTTGCTGTACTTATATCACTATTAACTAAACCTGTTTTAATTACAATAACTTTAAAGTTAGTGTTTGAATTAATTAATATCGGAGCACTATAAACAATACCATTATTAGCATCAGGCGTGCTTCCATCAGTTGTATATTTGATTGTAGCTCCTGTAGAAGTAGTAGAAAGATTGATTGCTAATGATTGTTGAACAGTATAAGAACCAGCCGGTAAATTGAAAGCAGGTGTAGCACATTTTATATTATAAATTCCGGATACAACATTGCTATTAAGCATGTATTGTTTATAAGCAATTGCTTTTAGAGTTGTATTTTGTGAAATGCTAATAGGAGCTGAATATAGTGTTCCATTTACATCACTAGGATCACTTCCATCAGTAGTATATCTTATACTTGCATCTGAAGTTGTAGTGCTGATAGTAACCGATTGAGAAATGTTATATGTTCCTGCTAACACACTAAACGTAGGATCAGCACAAGGTAGAAATTGAATAGTGTATGCTGAAGAAGAAACATCACTATCAGTCATACCTGTTTTATATGCAATAGCTTTTAAAGTAGTACTAGTACTTATATTAACCGCAGTTGTATAAATTGTTCCGTTTGTTTCTGTAGGAGTACTTCCATCAGTTGTGTATCTAATTGTTGCACCACTTGTAGTACTTGATAACGTTACAGATTGTGGTGTATTGTATGTGCCCGCTGTAGGAGTAAATGTTGGAGAAGCTGCTTTCATAGTAATAGTATATGAACCGGTTAAATCTCCAGCTATAGTAGGGCAACTGTTAGCATCAGTTAAAGTAGCAACAGTATATGTTGTTGTCCCGGTAGGGGACACCGTGATTGTCTTAGGACTAGTAGTAGCCGAAAATGTAGTCCCATCAGATAATGTACCATTCCAAGGAGTAGCTCCTGTTAAAGCAACAGTTACCGAAGAACTTGTTCCACCTGTAATATTGGCAGTAGGACGAGCTTTTAATGTAATAACAGCACTTGATGTCATAGCCAAAACACAGCTATTAATAGTGTTTGTAGCTTTAATTGTATATGTTCCGGCTGAAGAAGCAGGCGCAGTTATTGCACTTCCTGTTCCGCTAATAGGAGAACCAACAGTAGTAGAGCCTCCAACATATAATTGATATTGATAATTACTTCCATTTTGAGTACCTGATAAAGCAATGTTTGCGTTTGATCCATTACAAATTGAAGTTGTCCCAGACACATTATAAGCAACTAATTTATAAACCAAGGTAGTTAAAGTAGCATCACTATACCAAGGCTCATAAGTTACATTACTACTGATAGAATAAGTACCAATACAGGCGTTACTTGCTACTTTAGGCCCCTTTGATGTACCCCAATAATTATTTGTTGCATTCACTGTATTTGATGAATTAAAGGCATAAGGATATGTTCCGTTAAAGATATTATTTTGAATAGTATTTGAAGTAAAAGTTGCTCTCATTAATAAAGCATAATAGGAAGAACTTGTTCCAATAGTGCCATCAAAAGTATTACCGGTAATGATATTTGTGCCTGATATATCAAGGTCAACCAATGTGTTTCCGTTACTACCCGAACCACATATTGTTGATATTTGATTATTGGTAAATGTAAAATTCATAGTAGGTGAAGCACCACTTGAAACACCACCAAAATAAACAGCCTGTCTTGCACTATTAGTATCTGAACTTCCTGAATGAGGAGCACTGCCATAAAATGTTTTTCCTGTAAAATGATTGTGATTAATCGTAATGTTAGTAACATTAGCATTAGATTCGCCCATTAAACACATGCCTCCAGCTGCCTGCAATGTATTATCTTCGACAGTAATATTAGTTTGGGTTCCTTGAAAATAAATTGAAGCTTTATCTAAAGCCAAACTTCCATTTAAACCGGTAATTGTAAACCCATGCCCCATTGATCCTATTTTGATACCACTACCTCCACCAGGTAGAAATATTGTACCTGTATAAGAGCCTAAATCATTACCATAAATAAATGTTGTTGCAGCACCATCTCTGGATATTAATGTTATATTGTTTTTATTAATACTAATATTCCCTGTGTAATTTCCTGGATTAACCTGGATAATATCTCCTGCAATTGCTGTAGTTACTGCTGCTTGTATTGTTGCATAACAAGGAGTATGGCCAGCATAAACCCCACTTGGATCTACATAACGAGTAGTTTGAGACATTAAACTGCTAATAAATAAAAAAGCAATTATAATTATTAATGTAATTTTTTTCATTGTTTAAATTTATTTATTGTTAAAAGTATAATTAATTATTGTTTGATTTAATGAACATACAACATCTTGGTTGTGATACAAAAAATGTACTGTCTTTTCGCTTGCAGGTATTGTTATATTTATTTTATATGAACTATTAGATTTCATAAAGCCTTTGTGAAATACAACACCACTTACTGATTTTACAGTTATTACTTCATTATAGTTTCCTGTTAAAGTAATTTGATAATCTTTTGTTGTTTTCCAATCAAAAGTTGGACTTGCAACTAATTCATTCATGTTTTGTGGCTTGGTTGCTACTGTTACAGAAGGTTGAACTACTTCTTTTCTACATGAACTTAGTATTACTACTCCGATTATCATTACTACTAAAGTTTTTAAATTATTCATGGTGTTTATTTATTTATTATTATGAAAATAATAAGTCAAAGTATATGCCATGAATATAAACAACTCTTTTTTAGCTAGTAAAATTTATTTCAATTTAAAACATTGTCCCATTTTGAAACCTTTGTTTCATTAATTAAGCTTATTTTGCATAATTAAGGGTGTAAAATTACATCTAAATACAATTATTTTCACACAAGAATTATTTTATTATCAAGTATCCATTGTTAATAACTTATACTTGATTTAATATAAGAAAACATAATAGGCTATCATTATTAACGAAAGACTATTATGTTTTAAGATTTAAAACCTCTTATTTCTTGTCTTTTGAATAGATATTAGTATTGTTTCTATAACCGGCAGCAGTATTTGTATACCAATCAGTATAACTAGTGCCATTACTTAAAACCCAATCAATAAAGTGTAAATAAGCCTTTGTAATTTCTGCTTTTTCGTTAGGATAATTAAAACCATTATACATATTTAACGCCCATGGTAAATTGTTAGCTGTTTTATAATATTTGCCTTGAGCAAGATTTGATTTATCATCACCAGTACCAAAATAAGTTGGGTTAACTAATGCTGTAGGGGTATAATCAGGTAAATGTACCTCCTTGCCTCTTACTTTATTTACAATAATAAAAGGATTAAAGTGAGCAATATCTAATTGTTGTTCAGTATAAGTATATGGAGTATAGATAATATGTAAGGTGATAGTAACCGGAGTAACATAAGGAGCATCAGGAGAAGTGTTAAATCCCAGTCCGCTTCCAGGGTATTGTAAAACATCATAAGCGTTATCAAATACTATCAATGTAGATTTGTCTTGTCCTTGTTCGGTGCCGTTTGCATTCAACATAAGAAAACTTTCTTTGATGCTAGAACCTGTAACCTGTATTGCTGAAGAAGGTATATCGTTAGTTGCTAACTGAAATCCAAAACCATTATTATAACTGGCACCTGAAGCTTTTAAAGTAAAGCTTGCAAATGTTTCTACAAGCTGGTTATGTGCGTTTGTAATATTTTTGAATTGGTAATCAACAACTACATCATTCATGTCATAATCACCTTTTGATGGCCATGAATCTTCGAAAGCTAAACTGCCTTTATTTTCAGCAGGAAAATAATTGTTAAATGCACGCGTTGAATCATTAGGATAGGCATCTTCACTATCTATTACACCGTCACCATCTGTATCAATAAGAATAGTATAGTTTGCTGTACTAATATCACTATTAGTATAAGCTGTCTTATATGCAATAGCTTTTAAAGTTGAACTAGTATTGATAATTACAGCACCTGAATATAGTATTCCATTACTTTGACTTGGAATACTGCCATCAGTTGTATATTTTATAGTAGCATTACTTGTAGAAGTTGTTATTGTAATGGATTGTTGATTTATATATATTCCTGTTGGGAGGGAAATCAAAGGAGTTGCTGCTTTCATAGTAATAGTATATGAACCAGTTAAGTCTCCAGCTATAGTAGGACAACTGTTAGCATCAGTTAAAGTTGCAACAGTATATGTTGTTGTCCCTGTAGGGGACAATGTGATTGTCTTTGGAGTTGTGGTTGAAGTAAATGTAGTACCATCAGATAATGTGCCACTCCATGGAGTAGCTCCTGTTAAAGCTACAGTTACCGAAGAACTTGTTCCACCTGTAATGTTAGCAGTTGGACGAGCACTCGTTCCTACTATTGAAGAGCTTGAAGCAGTACATCCGTTCACATCTGTTACAGCTATAGTATAAGTTGCAGCACTAAGACCAGAAATACTTGCAGTTGTTCCTAAAGTTGTTGCTCCTTGTTTCCACAAATAGGTATAAGTTCCCGAGCCACCACTTGTAACAGAAACTGAAACAGTTCCATTGCTGGAAGATAGACACGTTGGAGTTGATGCAGGAGCTATAACTAAATTACAAGGAGATAAACAAGCAGCTGTCGGTTGAAAACCCGTTGCGTTTAAATCACCGTCTGTACCGTTTAATGACCAAGGTGTGTAAGTTACAGTACCGGAAACTTTACCGGAAATCGAAGAAGTTTGTCCCCACCAATTACATGTACCATCAACTGAATTTAATGTTACATTTACAATTCCTTTACTTACACTAGTAATACTATTATTGTTTACTTTTATCCCAGTTCCGTTATTAGATGAAAGATACACTCCATATTGAGATGAAGTTAAACTTATTTTATTAAAAGTTACCGATGCTCCGGGTGTATTTCCTTCTAATCCTATTGCATGTGAAGAGGTTCCGGATAATGATGCTAAACCCGAAATTTCATTGTTGCTTATAACCGGATTGACTATTTTGCCACCCCCTGTAGAACCAGTACCGATTACAATACCCCATGTGTTTTTACCACTTGTAATTGATTTTATATTTGTAATAACATTTCGCATTATGGTTGCATTATTTACAGTACCTGTAGAAGTACTATTTGCAAAATAAATTCCACCACAATGACCAGCTAATACATAAGTGCCTCCACTATTACCTACATTATCTATTCGATTGTCTGATATATTAATATTTGAAGTAGTAGCAGCTATAACGGGGACATAATAATCAATTGCATAAACATTACTAGAGCCACGCTGTGTTCCAACATCATGTACATAATTAAATTCAATATTTATATTACTATAATTGTAATTTCCACTGCCATCACCCATATAAATAGCATTGTTAGAACTAGGTGCTGTTATCTCAAAACCATTAATAGTAACTCCATCAGATTTTACACTAAAAATTGTATACCCTGAAAGATCTTGAACTTTAGTTTCAGCCCCACGGATACCATTACCTGCTATATTTGCGTTAGCACCATTTAAAGTAAGCGCTTTAGTTATACTCATGTATTCGCTGTAAGTTCCTGCGGCCACATTAATAACGTCACCGGCTGAAGCAGAAGTTACAGCATACCCAATAGTTAAAAAAGGATCTCCAACAGAAGTTCCATGACCTGCAGAATTAATACCAGTTTTGGCAACATACCAATTAGCTCCATTTGTAATTAGTGAAGAACTAATCAACACTATTAAAACAATTAGTGTAGTCAATGGCTTTAGCATTTTTCTAAAATGATTAGTTTCATAAATCATTGTAAATTTTTTCATAAATGAATCTTATTTAGTGTTAAAAGAATAATTAATTATTGCTTGATTTAAGTTGCATACAACATCTTTATTATGATAAATCAGATGTACAGTTTTTTCGCTTGCAGGTATAGTTAAACTTACTTTATAAGCTGTAGCGAACTTCATAAAACCTTTGTGAAATACTACACCACTTGCTGATTTTACAGTTATTACTTCATTATAGTTTCCTGTTAAAGTAATTTGATAATCTTTTGTTGTTTTCCAATCAAAAGTTGGACTTGCAACTAATTCATTCATGTTTTGTGGCTTGGTTGCTACTGTTACAGAAGGTTGAACTACTTCTTTTCTACATGAACTTAGTATTACTACTCCGATTATCATTACTACTAAAGTTTTTAAAATATTCATGGTGTATTTATTCTTATTGTTTAATAATAATAATAAGACAATTTACATACCATAAATATATATTGTTAATTTAATGTTTTTTAGGTTTTCTTTTGTTCTATCAATAGTCCCACAATAGGACTTTAGTTTGTTAATGAAACTATGTGTTATCATTAAGAAAGCTATACTTTACAACTCCTTTTAATAAGTTTTAATTTTAGATAATAAAAATGTAAAATTAGATTAAAAATTAATGATCCTAACATAAATATAAATAAGTTATAAAGTAAGTGATGTTAATAACTCATTTAAATTAAAGTGATAGGTTTTCAATAGTCAAAGTTTAGTATTCCTTTTTAATAAAATAAAGAAATGTATTTCAATTTACTTTGCTTGTTCCAGTGCATTAGCTTTCGCGAGCCATTGATTAGCTTCTTCGGGTTGCTTAAGAAATTGATAACATAAGGCAAGATTTTTATATGCTGTTACATTATTTGGATCGCATCTGAGGCAATTCTTAAACTCTGTGATAGCTTCTTCATACTTTTGTGTTTCACCTAAAATACACCCCATATTAAGATAAGCATCGGTGTAATTATTATTTAATATGACTGCTTTCTTTAAAAATTCATAAGCTTTAGATAAATCTCTTAACTTATAACAAAAGATTCCGATGTTATGAGAAGTAATTGCTTTGGATGAATCGAGTTTGAATGCGTTATCAGCATAAAACAATGCCTTCTTATAATCACCTAGATCAGACCAGGCAACACTTAATAGCTCCTGACATTCGAGATAGGTTGGATAAATAGCTATTCCTTTCTCTAACTGTGCAATTGCCTGAAGCATTGTTTCCTCTTTCTTTGCTTTATCAGTTTCTTTATTGGCCTTTTCAAATAATGAATTGCCCCACCACATACATAGATGCACACTATTTGGTGCATTTTTAATATCAGCACCATAAAGGACCTCTTCAGACTTCCATTCTGCTGCACGAGCTACGGTTTTGATACTAAAAGCAAGGATTATTGCCAAACAAATCGCTGTAAAGAAAGGTTTTGTTTTAAGAATTTCTAATACAGTTTTGATTTTATTATACCTTTCAACTTTTAGAAGTTGAGTAATAATAAAAACAAAAGCAATACACAAACCTAATGAAGGCAGAAACATCAATCGCTCACCAAAAGCAGTACCTATATGGAACACCAAATTACTATACATACTGATAGTTACAATAAAAAGCAACAGACCAAAAACTATTGGATTCCTCTTACGAAAGTTAAGGATAATATATATTCCTATTGCCAAATAAACAAGCAATGATATAATAAACAAAGGGTTACTTAGTCCAACAGTTGGCAATTGATTGAAAGAATAATCACAGACGAGCTGATAAGGCACAATTGTGAGCAAAAGATATTTGCCGAGCAGCATAACAACTGTAGCAAAATGACTTATAGGGTCATGGACTCCGATAAGGAAATTATCCATTAGCAAAAAAGTAGAGGAAGAACTGTATTTAGCTAGCACCTGATGCCTTATTAATATATATAGTATAGCAGGAATTACAAGCATCAACGAACCGGTTAAGATTGTTTTAGGTTTAGCATCAGTAAAGTACCAGGCAATTACAGGGAATATGAAAAGCATTGTAATTACTCCTTCTTTAGATATAAATGAAAGAAAAAACATTACTAATGAGATGATAAGACTAATAATTTTTTTCTTAGTAAACCAATTGTGAAGAAAAAATAAAGTAACTAAAAGAAAGAAGAAAGACATTATTTCGTCGCGGCTTTTGATGTTGGCAACAACCTCTGTATGTATAGGATGCTCAATATAAAAGAGCGTTATCAAAAAAGGAATTAATGTGTGAACTTTATTAAAGTATCGTCGCAGAACTATGAATAAAAGCATACAAGATAAAGCATAAAACAACACATTTATAATATGATTGAGATGAGGATTCTTTGGTGAGAGCTCCCATTCAATGGCGAACATAATAAGCGAAAGTGGTCGGTAAAGATTATCACTTAAGTTGTTTGCACCATAACGATATGTTGTTTTAAGTAAAGTTGGTATGCCCGCAATTCCTTTTTTTACCAAAGCATTATCAATTGCTGTACCCCCATCATCTAATACATATGAATGATGGAAAGTATTGGTGTATAGAGTAAAAGCAAAGAGAAAACAAATTGCAGCTAAAACTACAACAGTATATGATTTTTTAGTTTTAACTGTAGTTGGTGTTGTCTTTTTTAAATCTTTATTAGTCTTATTTACAGTTTTATTCATATAATATAAATTTAATATTAACTAAATTTAATCTTATTTCTTACTTTGTTCAAGGAGTTTTGCTTTAGTAAGCCATTGTTCGGCTTCAGCTTGATTATTAAGCCCCTGAAAGCATAATGCTAGCTTATTACAAGCACTTACATTCGCAGGATCTAATTGTAAGCACTTCTTAAATTCAACAATTGCCTCCTCATATTTAGCCATTGCTCCCAAAGCACTTCCTAGGCTTAAATAAGCTTGAGTATAGCGTGGATTTATTGCAATTGCTTTTGTATAAGCTTCCTGTGCTTTCAAATAATTGCCTTGTTCAACATAAATAACTCCAACATTGTTCCAGGTAACAGCCTTTTTTGGGTTAATTTTTAAAGCTTCATTATAATAAGTCATAGCTTTTTCAGGATTCTTTAAACGATAGTAAGCCAAACCCAGTTGTTCGTAGCAATCAGCATACTTAGGGTATATAGTTAAGCCTTTTTGGAACTGCTCAATTGCTTTAAGCATTGTTGCAGTTTTAGCTGCTTCATCTTCTTTTAAAGCATTATCAACCAAAGTTAAACCCCAGTACAAACGCATATGTGCACTGTTGGGAGAACGTTCAACATCTTTGCTAAAAAGAGTTGTTTCGTTGCGCCATTCCGAAGCTCTTACATGAGTTTTAACTATAAATGTCGTCAAAATTAAAAGTATTATTATCGGAAATAAAGGTTTTAATCTCAAAATATTGATAATTTTATCATTCTTATTATCAGTGACAACTTTAATTAAATGACTTATAAAAAATACAAAAGCTATGCACAAACCTAATGAAGGAAGGAACATCAATCTTTCGGCAAATGAGGTACCAATTTTAACTACAATATTACTATATAAACTTATTGTTATCAAGAAGAAAAGTAGTCCGAAGGCAATCATGTTTTTTTTGATACTATTTTTAATTACATAAATTAATATAAAAATATATATCAACAAAGAGATAATAAACATTGGATCAGTTAAGTCTACTATTGGAATTTGATTAAATGAGTAATCGCTAATTAGTTGATATGGGATAATTGTTAGTAATAAATATTTCCCTAAAAGCATTATTGCTGTAGCAAAATGAGTGGCTGGGCTATGAGCTCCAACAAGCATGTTATCAATAATTAAGAATGAAGAAGAAACACTATATTTTGATATAATAGTTTGACGGATGATGAAATAAATTACAGCCGGTATCACAAGAATAAAGCTTCCCGTAAGGATAGTTTTAGGCTTAGCATCAGTAAAGTAGAATCCCATTATAGGAAATAAAACAAGCATGGTAATTACGCCTTCTTTCGACATAAATGCTAGAAATAATAACAACATTGATACAACTAAACTCCACCATTTGGCTTTTGTAAACCACTTATATAAAGCTAGTAGGCTAAGCATTAAAAAGAAAAACGACATTATTTCGTCTCTGCTCTTGATATTGGCTACTACTTCGGTGTGAATTGGGTGTGCGGCATACAGCAAAGTGACTGCTAATGGTATAATTACATGTACTTTGTGCATATATTTTGCTAATACCACAAATAACAATAAACATGACAAAGCATAAAAGATTACGTTAATCAAATGACTTAATGCTGGGTCGTTAGGTGAAATTTGACACTCAATAGCAAACATTATTTGCGAAAGAGGTCGATATATGTTATCACTCAAATTATTTGTGCCGTAACGATACGTAGTTTTGAGGATAGTAGGTATTGCTTGTACGCCCTTGGTTATTACTGTGTTCTTAGTAAAGTTATCATTATCATCTAAAACAAAAGCATGTTTTAAAGTATTAGAATACAATGCAAAAGCAAATAGAAAACAAATGATAGCATATACAACTATATTCAACGGTTTTTTTACTGCTACAGCCGTCTTTGCTTGTTTTGGGATGTTAGTTTTAATCTTATTCGCTTTATTTTTAGTATTCATTTAAATTGTTGTAATTGTAATGTTTATTTATCTAATCTTAATATTCTTAGTTTTTTTTACAAAACTACTAAAAATATTAATTGGAGAAAGAAATAAAATTATCTTAGCTATAGTGTTTTCTTCTGCGAAAGCTATTTCTTTTTAATTGATTCATATTACGACTGTTTTGATAATATTAAATACTATTTCTTTATTAATTTAAATTGATTTATCAACAGTAGCTACTATTTTAACAACAATAGCTACTGTTTTTATATAAGTAGCTACTTTTTATATAACAGTAATTACTTTTGGTGTAATAGTATCTACTGTTTGCGTAAGAGTAGCTACTATTTGCTAAAGAGTAACTACTATTTTTGTAATTATATCTATTCTTTATTTAAGAATAGCTACTGTTATTATATATGTAGTTACTTTTTACGTAGCAGTAGTTACTTATTGTGTAATAGTAGCTACTGTTTGCATAAATGTACCTACTTTTAGTGTAACAGAAGCTACTGTTTGTATAATAGTAGTTACAATCATCATTACTGTTTAAACATCAATCATTTATGTTTCTATTATTTTGAACAAAATAATAATTCTATAGAATCTAATTAAGATTAAGAAGGTATTTATTTTAATAATAAAGTTAAGAAAAACAGTTTTTATTAAGATAATACTATTTAATATCAACCTTAAGCAAACTCTGATCGTTGAGGAAGGCTTCCAGTCTGTCGCCTATCTTTACAGGCCCAACACCGGAAGGTGTTCCCGTAAAGATAATATCACCCATCTTAAGAGTAATAAATTTAGACACATAACTAATAATAGTATCCACACTAAAGATCATATCCTTTGTATTGCCTTGCTGAATAGTTTGATTGTTGATATTTAACTTTAGATTAATGTTTTGAATACTGTCGAATGAGTCCTTTTTAACAAACTTACCGATGGGAGCAGCGCCGTCGAAGCCCTTACTAATCTCCCAAGGTAAGCCTTTTTGTTGGCACTGACGCTGAATATCACGCGCAGTAAAGTCAATACCTACAGTCAATTCGTCATAATATGTATTGGCAAACTTTTGCTGTATGTGTTTGCCGACTTTATTTATCCTAACAACCAATTCGGTTTCGTAATGAATCTCTTTTGAGAACTCAGGGTAGAAAAAAGGTTGGTTGCGATTGATAATACAAGTGTCGGGTTTTAAAAAGAATACAGGCTCGGTAGGCAAATTGCTGTTAAGCTCTTTAACGTGGTCGAGATAATTGCGACCAATACATATTATTTTCATGCTATTATTAACTATTTTTGATTTATATTAACTGAATTATTATTAAAGCCTCTTAATTTAATGGCTGTTATAACTTTTTTTGTTGATAGTGGGAACTGACTTTTCATCATCCAATCATAATAAGAAGGCTCGATGCGAAAAACTTCCTCTACTGCCTTCCCTTTATGCTTTCCGAAGTGAAAAACTTCTACTTTTTTGTCATCAAACACAATATGTCCAACCAAATCAGCACTTCTTGAGCTAAAAGAAAACTCATGCAATGCATTCACATCATTTACAACAGGCACAGTAATAACACCTTTAGAGTCTTTATACTCTACTCCTGCATATTTATCAAGTTGTGACTTCAGAATTTCATAAGTTGCCACCGTATCAGCTTCTGCACTGTGAGCATTTATAAGGTCTTTCTGACAATAAAACTTATATGCAGCCGAAAGATTACGTGGTTCCATACGATGAAAGATATTTTGCACATCAACTAGTTTTCTGTGCTTTAAATCAAAATCTACTTCGGCCCTTAAAAACTCTTCGACAAGCAAAGGAACATCAAATTTATTAGAATTATAACCTGCGAGGTCACAATTTAAAAGAAAGTGGTTCAACTCCGGGGCTACCTCCGCAAAAGTAGGCTTATCCTTAACATCAGCATCACTTATGCCATGAATAGCAGTAGTTTCGGGCGGAATAGGAATGGTTGGGTTGATAAGCATGGTCTTAATATCTGTGCTGCCATTAACATTTGCACGAACAATTGAAATCTCTACAATACGATCAGTAGTTACGTTAACACCAGTCGTTTCGAGATCAAAAAAAGCAAGAGGACGATTAAGTTTTAATTCCATTTATGGATTGTTTTTAATTAATGTAATGTTTTTAACAATTTCTTTTTGTTGCGTTTCCCTTTCTGGGATCGAAATATCAATATCTTGTGCAGTATAACCGGGTGCTTCCACATGCATAACATAAACTCCGGGAATAATTACAACAACATAATTATTAGTATAACTATTTGGTGTATACCTACCATAGACTGCTTCAGTTTTCTTTTCCTTTACAGTGATCTTAACATTATGAAGTGTCTTCATTTTATCATCTGTGCTATCATTAGTAGTAACATCTGAATAAGAAATATTACCTTTAAACACAGTAAAAGAAGCCGGTACATCATTAAAAATAACTCTGTAGATATCCATATCACCTATTCCATCCTTCCTAAAAGCTGATGTATAAGCATATCTATCTGATTTGGTAAAAGAAACAGTGCGTTCGTCATCGGGAGTATTAAATGGATAACCAATATTAACAGGCTCCGAAAAAGTATTGTCCTGTTTGTTCCATTTAGCTTTAAATACATCATAACCACCCATACTGTTGTGCCCAACAGAACAAAAATACAAGGTTTCTCCTTCAGGTGAAATGTAAGGATAATTTTCGTCGTAAATAGTATTAATTTTATCGCCAAGATTAACAGGTGTTGTCCAATCACCTGAAGCTAAACGCTTACAAATATAAAGGTCTTTAGCACCAAACCCACCTTCGCGATTACTTGCAAAAATCATTGTTTGCTTATCAGGACTAAGGCATGCAGCAGTCTCATCCTTTGCGGAATTAACCATATCTCCTGGCAAAGTAGGTCTTTGAAATGTCTTACCTTTAATCTCTGAGATGATAATATCCGAAAGTGTTTTTTCATTATCTACATGTATGATGATAGAAGTGCCATCTGCCGTCATATTAGTACAATCCTCTGATAACATAGAGTTAATAACTGGAGGCAGACGTTTAGCTTTTCCCCACTTAGTATCAAATTCGCAATAAAAAATATCTGTAGTATTCAAACCATCATAATCAAGTGTATTACCGGTATTACCTACTCTCTTTGAATTAAATACCATGAAGGTCTCCTCACTATTTATGTATGGATTAAAATCAGCTCCAACAGAATTAATTTCATTGGTAAGATTCTCAAAAGTAATATTTATAGGGTTTTTAATGAGTTCGATAGCATTATTACACATTTCTATCTGCCTCTTTGCAGGGATGTAATTAATATCTTTACCTTTATTAATACTAATAAATTTGTTGTAAGCTTTTATAGCATCCTCAAAACGATAAGCATACTGATATGCTCTACCTAAATCATACCATGCGTTAATATCACATTTAGGTTGCGAAGTAATTGATTCGAGATACGGAATAGCTTTTTGTTTATCAATATTAGTATTAAGATAACAGATAGCAATATTATGTTTGTAAGTAATATTTGCAGTGTCATCATACAGTAAAAGAAGGTATTCATCAATAGCTTGACGGTAGTTTTGACTGGTAAAAAGTTCTTTAGCCTTAGCTTTATCAGCTTCCGCAACAAGTTTCTTCCTTTGAGCAAATAACGAAGTTGACACAAAAAGAATTAAGAGTATAATGTAGATCCTTTTATTCATAAACTAAAAGATAACAAACAAATTAAGAATTATTTTATTGATTAATTTCAGAGTGCTAAATTAAGTAATAATAATCACAACACAAGCAAGTAAATATAAAACTTCAATAATAAATATTTTATTCTTAAAATAAATTAGTAAATTTATTTGAAATGATGTAATTTAGCACTCGATTTCAAAAGAATATATTTTAGCAATGAACAAAATAAAAATAGTAATATTAAGCTTGGCAATATTAAGTGTAAGTACTTCTTTTGCCCAAAAATACAAATATAGAGTAAGCTTTACTGATAAGAATAATTCTGTTTATTCAGTTAACAATCCATCTGTATTTTTATCGCAAAAAGCATTAACCCGAAGAATAAATCATGGTATTGAAGTAACATCAGATGATATTCCTGTCAACAAATGGTATGTTGATAGCTTATTAGCTAAAGGAGCGACCGTTTTTCATACTTCAAGATGGTTTAATTCATGTATAATTGGCTTAACGGATTCAACTCAGATAAATAATATTAGCACTCTTCCATTTGTAAGTAATGTAAAAAGAGTAGTTTCGCTTACTAGTAAGAAGAAAAAAGATAGTAAACAAAGTGCTCCTGAAATTAAGAATAGTAAAGTTTTCTTTAGTCCCGATAATAATCAAAGCTATTTGCTTAGCAATAAACAACCTATTAAATACGATAAAACTAAACAACCAGGAAGAGTTATTAATTATGGAGCATCTTTAACTCAGATTGCCATGATGAACGGTAATTCTCTCCATGTTCAAGGTTATCTTGGTAATGGAATGACTATAGCTATATTGGATGCCGGGTTTTATGGTGCAAATTTATATAGTGCCTTTGATAGTCTATGGATTAACGGACAAATATTAGGAACAAGAGATTTTGTTGAACCAGGTTCAAATGTATTTGATAAAGCAACACACGGAATGATGGTGCTTTCGGACATTGGTGCTTATTTGCCCGGACAACTTGTTGGTACTGCTCCAAAAGCTAATTTTTGGCTCATAAGAACAGAAGATGAAACTACCGAAAATCTTATTGAAGAGGACAATTGGGTTGCCGGTGCTGAATTTGCTGATAGTTTAGGTGTAGATGTTATTAGTTCATCATTAGGCTATACTACATTTGACGACACAACAATGAGTCATACTTATCAAGATTTAAATGGTAGAACAGCAAGAGCCTCAATAGGTGCAACAATGGCAGCTAGAAAAGGCATACTTATTATTAATAGTGCAGGTAATTCAGGTTCTAGCCCATGGAAATACATAGGTGTGCCTGGTGATGCTGATAGTATTATTACAGTTGGTGCTGTTGATGCTCAAGGTCTTTATGCTTACTTCAGTTCTCAAGGTCCTACTTCAGATGGAAGAATTAAACCTACGGTCTGTGCAATGGGATTAGGTTCAATTGTAGCTGTTAATGGAGGAACTAACTCAGGGAATGGTACTTCTTTTGCTGCTCCAATTCTTTGTGGTTTAGCTACATGCTTATATCAAGCTTATCCAAATAAAACTAATCAGGAAATCATATCAGCAATAAAACAGTCAGCAAGTCAATATGCTAATCCCGACAACTATATGGGTTATGGTGTCCCAAACTTTTCTATAGCAAGTATAATACTTTCAGGGAATCCTATTTATAATATTGATAACGAAAACAATTTCAATGTGTTTCCTAATCCTTTTGATGATGATCTTTTTATTGCATATAATTCTACAGACACTCAACGTGTGCAAATCGAATTATATGATCTCACAGGGAAGAAAATAATTGAAGAAGCAAATATTCCCCGTCAAAAGGGTTATAACTCCTTTATATTATACAATCTTTCTGCACTTAAAAAAGGAATTTATTTTGTAAGAATAATGTCAGGTAATAAAATTTCGACAAAGAAGGTTATAAAGACATAAACTCATTATTCTTATATAGGAGTTAAATTTTTCATTATAACTTTTTAACACTCTTCTTTTCAATTTTTAACATTATTTATATCAGCACCTTTATAATAATGTATAATTTTGAACCTTAATTTATTTGTTATGAAAGAACTTCTTAAATATACATTTCTCATAGTTTTATCTCTTTTTATTATGACTTCCTGTGTTAATAAAAAGAAAGAAGCTGCCAAACTTATCGAATCAGGTAAAATTCGCACTGATAATTCGGATTTTGAAGGAGCAATAAAAGACTTTACAAAGGCTATTGAATTTACTCCAGAGAATGCTAAGATATGGTATTACAGAGGAAATATTTATGTAAGTATGCAAAAGATTACGGAGGCATTAACCAATTACAATAAAGCTATCGAACTTGATGATAAATTTACTGATGCTTATTTTAATCGCGGTTATGCTTACTTTATACTTAAAGAAAAAGACAAATCTTGTGCCGACTATTTAATGGCAGCAAAGTTAGGTAAAGATAATGTAGGTGACAGATTAAGAAACTGTAGATAAATCTATTGTTTCATTAATACATTATTAATTACATTTTAATTCTCCTGTTTTTTTTTTCTTAACCATAGCTTCTGTCCAACAATAGGTTTAGTGCCTTGTTCCATTTTATTCTTTTTATAAAGTTGAGTGAGTTTAATGCCGTAAAACTGTGAAATAGCAAGCATATTATCACCTTTTTGAACAATATGAAATTCAGCGAAGCCTTTCCTTCTTTTTGATTCAATATATACTTTTTCTCCTACTTTTAATTTATATTCTTTTGGGAAATCATTATAACGATAAAGAGCTTCAGGTTTAATTTCCAGGTCTTTTGCAATCTTTTCAAACGTGTCTCCACTTTTTACAAAGACAAATTTAATATCATTATTTAAGAAGAAAGCACGATTATTACCTCCAATATTTATTGGACTAAAGTCTTCATCATCGTCATCTGTAATCAAAAAAGTAACTTGCCCGGGTTGTTGATATGCAGCAATATCTTTCTTTTGAAAACCACTATCATATTCATATAAACAATTGTCTTCAATTATTTTAATTAACTGCTTTGGGTAGTTAGGATTAGTGGCATAACCTGCTGCTTTCAAGCCTTCAGCCCAAGCTTTATAATTAGTTATATCTAAATAAAATAACGAAGCATATCTTACTCTAGTCCTTAAAAATGAAGAATGATCCTTATATGATTCTTCAGCATTTTTATACATCCTAAAGCATTCATCCTTTGCATCATCATCTTTTGTATACGTTTCCCCTTTCCATTCTTTATGACATTTAATTCCAAAGTGATTATTTGCTTTTGTAGCTAAATCGCTATTGCCATTATTCGATTCTAATAAGCCTTGAGCTAAAGTAATACTTGCAGGTATCCTATAGGTATTCATGTCTTTAACAGCTATGTCTTTATATAGATTAATATATTCAACTGCTGTAATTGTTTTGTGTTCATCCTGAGCAAAACAATTAAAAATAATAAAATAAATTATAAGCAAAATGCAGTATTTAAGAGGCTTCATACAGATACACTATTATTAACTAAAATTATTTAGTAGTTTATTGCTTGCAAAAGTATAATTTTGTAAATCATTTTAGGCATCAATCTAAAAGAGTTTTTGCACAAAATGATGTTTATAAAAAAAGAAGTGCCTAAAGTACTTAAAGTACTTAAAGAGCCTAAAGTTAATAAGAATATGTTATGCAGAAATTAATAAAATATTTTCCTGATTTAAGCGAACAACAGTTAAAGTTGTTTGAGCAGTTATTACCGCTTTATACTGATTGGAATAGTAAGATTAATGTGATTTCCAGAAAGGATATTGAGCATCTATACGAGCATCATGTGTTGCATTCGTTGGCTATTGCTAAGGTTATCAGCTTTAAACCTGGTACTAAGATATTAGATGTGGGCACAGGTGGAGGCTTCCCGGGTATTCCATTGGCTGTCCTTTTTCCTGAATGTTCTTTTCATTTAATTGATTCTATAGGTAAGAAGATTAAGGTTGTAGAAGAGGTTGTTAAGGAGTTAGGATTGCAGAATGTTGTTCCTGAAAAGGCACGAGCTGAAGAATTGAAAACAAGATATGATTTCGTCGTAAGTAGGGCAGTGACTTCATTGCCTGAGTTTTATAATTGGGTTCAGTCTAAGATAATGATTAAGAATACTAACACTTTGCAAAATGGCATTCTTTATCTTAAAGGTGGTGATTTAAATGTTGAACTTAAGCCTTTTAAGAAACGAAATGAAGTATTTGAGATTAGCAATTTCTTTGAAGAAGAATTTTTTTTAGAAAAGAAGGTAATACATATATTTAAATTTCTATAGAAATAGTAGCGTGCTAAGTATTTAATACAATAATAAATCAAACAAATGAGTGATAACACTAAAGTAATTTTAAAAAGAGATAAAGAAAAATCGTTGCTTCGTTTCCATCCTTGGGTTTTTTCGGGGGCTGTGCATGGGGTAACCGGCGAATTGAATGATGGTGATATCGTTGATGTTTACGATGCTGACAAAAACTTTTTGGCAAGCGGACATTATCAGATGGAAGGTAGCATAGTGGTGCGTATTTTTTCATTTGTCAAAACTAATATTGATAATGATTTCTGGAAAGCTAAACTGTTTGATGCTATCGCACTTCGCAAACGTATTGGTTTATTTGACAATAAGCAGTCAAATGCTTTTAGACTGGTACATGGCGAAGGTGATGAAATGCCCGGTTTGGTGATAGATTATTATAATGGTGTGGCTGTTATACAGTTTCATTCTTTTGGTATGTATTTATTGAAAGATGTATTTACGCAACTATTAGTTGAGCTATTGGCCGACAATCTTATAGCAGTTTACAATAAAAGCAGTTCCACACTTCCAAGAGATAGCAAAGAGCATTCAAAGGATGAGTATTTGTTTCAGAAATCCCCTTTTGATAATATTATTATGGAGTATGGTAATCAATATTATATAGATATTGTTGAAGGACAGAAAACAGGTTTCTTTATTGATCAAAAGGAAAGCCGAAAGTTGTTGGAGAACTATTGCAACAATGCTAATGTGTTGAATATGTTCTGCTATACCGGTGGCTTTTCGGTAGCTGCTCTAAAAGGCAATGCCTCATTGGTACATAGTGTCGATAGTTCTGTTAAAGCTATCGATCTTACCAATAAAAACATTGCTTTAAATTTTGGCGACACCACTAAGCATCAGTCATTTTCGACAGATGCATTTGATTATCTCGATGAGCTTAAGAAAGATTTCTACGATGTTATAATACTTGACCCTCCGGCTTTTTCAAAACATTTACAGTCGAAAGAAAAGGGCTTAAAAGGCTATAAGAATATCAACAACAAAGCTTTCTTTAATATTAAGAAAGGCGGTATTGTGTTTACTTTCTCTTGTTCGCAGGCAGTATCAAAAGAAGAATTCAGGACAATGATATTTTCAGCAGCTGCTAATAGCGGACGTAAAGTTAAGATAATTCATCAATTAACGCAAGGTGCCGATCATCCTATTAATATTTATCACCCTGAAGGTGAGTATTTAAAAGGATTGGCTTTGTATGTGGAATAATAACTGGAAGAAAATTTAAATTGCACCTCAAATCCGCTCACTAAGTGATCAATATTTACACCAAGAGCAGTTGAGGTGCAAATATCTGTATTGTAAGTCTTTCATTCATTTCTAACAATATTTATCCCTTTGCGGGAAATGCTTTTATATTTTAAACTTCAAGTACAGTAAGTATTTGAAGTACTACAAGTACCCTTAAAGATATACTCCAAATAAAAGGAATTGATTTTATATGCTCAATATATTCACAATGCAAATTAAGGATTTGATATTTTGTGAACATTTTTCCTAAAGAATTTAAAATATTTTATCTATTGTTTTCTACCTATATTTATCCCCTTACGGGAAATTGTTTTATATGGTGAATATATTCACCATATAAATATACATTTAAAATCAAAACAATAATGAATTCTGTATCAAAATAAAAAAGACCTGTCATATTATTAATAGAGCTTTTTAATTGTTTATTAGGAGCTTATTTTCATTTATATAACTATAATACCTAGAGTTTGGCTATGTACACCCAATTTGCCTCTCGAATTTTTTACGACAGCAATATACCAAACTTTCTTACCTATATAACTGTCAGAATGTGTTATTTTTATTAAACCATCACTTACATCACCAACATATTGAAAATTTTCAAAAGTGGGAGTCATTTCATTAAGTTCGGTATAAGCTTTAAACACCATTATTTCTTTTATTCCATTTTCTTTTCCTCTCCCTTTTTTATCTGGTGAAATTACCAATAATTGATGAAAAAGATGACCTATTTTCCTAATTGTAATCTCAACATGTTTTGTACCTGGTTCAGCTGTAGGTGTATGACTAGTGTTGGCAAGAGAAGTGCTACGCAATATGTGGAAAGTTTGATAATCTGAAAGCAAAGCATTAGGATTAACAGCTATACGATCGTAAAGGCGATGTGTTTGATTGTATGCACTACAATTTTTAATTATAAGTAATAACGAATCTTTTATCATTGTAGTACGAGTCCCTTTTTTGTCGAGCCACAATGAATATAAAGGCAACCAATCTGTATAATACGCCCCCCATTGAGCTATTTCATCGGGTAACCAACCTAATCGTTGCCAATTACAGTAGCCTACAGGCGGTCCGCATGTTTTCATCATGTATTCGTATGTTAATCTGATGTCCCCATCAAAACCAACAATGCCACGAGAGATTCTTGTTTTGTAATTATTCATTATATGATTGTATTAATTTGTGTTATTAAATTTAATAATGATTTATTAATTTGTAAAAGCTTTTATCTAAACTATAAAAGAAATATTTAGAGCTTAGCCTGTAATTGTTTATAATATCAAACAAATGCTGTTTAAATAACCATTTATGGTTACTGTACAGCGAGTACTGGTAATGAGAGCACCATATCTGGTAAGAATCGTGCCAGTACTCTTTAGGATTTTGCCGGTATTGGTTAAGAGTCAGCCGGCATTGGATAGGGATTGGCCATTTCTGGTAATAATTGCGCCAGTAATGGTTAAGTTCTAGCCAGTACTGGTTAATAGCTGAAAATAGATTAATATAATGATATAAGTTGTTGATTAAATGTAGTAAATTGCTGAATGAGCATATCAATACGCTATATAAAAAGTACAACTTTTTGAGATTAGTTGTCGGATAACTGTATTTGCTATTGCAGTTATGATATAGGCTTGTCAAAAAATTGTTCCACTCTGCCATATCAACCCTCCTTACCCTTATTCTATGAGAAATATTTAATAAAGATATGATGTATTTTTTAAATCTTTTATCGAACTGCAAAGTTAACTTAAATTTGAATCTAAATCTATTTATTTCTTAATAAATATTATTTTGTCAAAAATAAATTCACTACAATACTAATCTATTGAAATATATAATAATATTTAATAATATCATTGTAATTGTCATTAATTGAGATTCTATTGTTGGCAATTCGATTACTGCTTTGAAAATATATTGCCATTTGTTGTTTTTTTTCTCTAATTTTGCTGACTAATTAAGAAAAACAATCTAATATCAACAGTTGTAATTGTATTAATACTATTAATTTCAATACTTTTGTTTTGCTTAAGCTTATTAATAAATACATAATATAATATTGTATGGATTTTGATTTTAAATGTGAACTTTGCGGAAGTACTGCCGGTAAGAGAATCCCTTTTAGATATCTGTTTAAAGAGAGATATCTTTGGGCTATTAGATGCAATAAGTGCAAATTAACCGTTATTCTTCCTCAACCTTCAGCTGATGAAATAACCGAAATGTATGCTGTAGATTATTTTACTGTAGCTGATAAGCAAACGCATCATGGAGAAACTGATTATATAACTGCTACAACTAACGTTGATTATACTGAAACCGTTAATTTCTTTAAAAAATACGCCAATGGTGGTAATTTTCTGGAAATTGGCTGTGCTAC
>JBAXLO010000050.1:0-24936 GCA_037134755.1 Bacteroidota bacterium
AAGAATACTTTTGGTTAGATTCGATATTTATGCTTAAAAATTCCATTTTGCTTTGAGTTTAAATTAGAATGCAAAGGTAAGACCGTATTATACATAAATTGTTGTTCAGTTTTGACAAATAAGTGCGAATTTTCACGATTTGGGGCTTTAATGTAATATTTATTCAAATAAGTTCATTAATAAGTTTTACTTTTGTAGTGCTTATTGAAAAGTAAATAAATGAAAAATATTAATACCTTAAAAACCAAAACCAAAGAAAATGAAAATACATATAAAAAACATGCAAGATTTAAGATGCAAACTAATGGTAATTGCTATACTTAAAACACTTAATATTGAATTTATAAAGATAAAAGCAGGTATAATATATTTAAGTCAGGATTTAAGTAAAGAACAATACTTATTGTTGAATGATCAATTGTTATTGATTGGGATGGAAATAATTACTGGAAAGGATTTAATTATAACTGAAGATATAAAGCATGAAATTTATGATATGTTAAACGAAGAGAAAGGAATTTCGAAGGTAAATTTTTCGGATCGTATTACTGATAAATTAGGATATAGTAATAATCGTCTTTCTACTATATTTAAGAAAAATACAAAGATTAATATACAAACCTGTATTAATATTGAAAAGCTGAAATTGATAAAAGAAATGCTCCTAACTCGTAATTTTTCAAAAACAGAAATAGCAGATAAATTTCATTTCTGCGATACGAAATGCTTATGTCATTTTTTCAAGAAACACGCTTTATACACTATGAGTTTTTTCTTGAATATGAAACGATAGAGTATACTATTTAAATTATAAATAAAACCATTATCCCTTTATAAGTATAAAGCCTCTACAAAATCAATTGCAAAGGCTTCATAACATATATATTAAGGCTATTATTGCCTAATTATCAAGATTATTATTTGGAAACAACTATTTTAGTGATATTCTTTTTGTTACCTGATTCGATATGTAATAAATAAATTCCATTATTAACATTATACAAAGGAATCTCTGTTAAAGAACCTTTAGAAATAGTAGTATATATGAGTTCACCCAAAAGATTGTATAAGGAATATTTTGTTTGATTATTCTTATTATCAATAGTTTTGATAATAACTTTATCAATAACGGGATTAGGGTAAACAGTGAAATGATTTGCTAGCATTTGATTGTTTTCGATTCCGACAGTATTGATTGCGTGCAATATAAATGTAAGGCTATCGCCAGCCGCCGAACTACCGGCAACACTAATATGAACTCCGGCAACGCTAGTAACTGGTGTATTGCCAGTCCACAAATGCGAACCTGCAAAGCCAAATCCACCTGGAGCTATCGGAGGGAAACTTCCTGTGGCAGGAAAACCTAATAAACAAAAACCAGATGCGCAGAAATCAAAATAAGTACCACACAATGTATCGTATTGTGTTGTTCTCCAGTTTACATGAAGCGTATCGGAGGTATTGTTATTGATAAGAATCTTATCATAAGAATGTGTGTTAAGCTCCTGATATACTTCAAGAGTATCCGAAGGCGATATGGTGTATTGCGCCTTGCTAACATTTGCAGATAGAAAAGTGATTGCAAATAGAAAAAAGAGAATGACATTTTTGTTTTTATTCATTGTGCAAAGATAAGAATTTTCTTTGATTAGATAAAATAATTTATTGCAATGGCTTTCTTTTTGAAAGCAAAAAACCAACAAGAAAAATAATCGTAGTACCAATAACAATAGTAAGATTGGAATGAAAAGGACTTTTGAAATGAATAAATGTGTTGTTTGTAAAATAAATAGGCGATAAACTCATCCAACATATAACAAGTACTCCTATAGAAACACCAATTACAGCATTAATATTACGTACTTTTTGAACAAAATATCCTAATAAAAACAAACCTAACATACCACCACTAAAGATAGAAGCCAATGCCCACCAAGTATCCAAAGCGCTTTTAACCCTGATCATTGCCAATGCTACAAGTATGCCTAAAATGCCAAATATCAGTGAAGAAATATATAGAACCAGCATTGAAGTCTTTTCGGATGGATTGGGATTGTAATGCCTTTTATAATAATCAGTAAGCACAATAGTTGCGGTACTATTTACACTTGTCGACATAGAGCTCATGCCTGCTGCAAACAAAGAAGCTATCAATAAGCCCGTTAAACCTACAGGTAATCCATTAACTATATAATATGGGAATACTTTGTCGGCCATATTAACGTCTTTAAGATAAGCAGGCAAAAGATTGGGCTGAGCTGTATAATAAGCAAATAAAGCCGTTCCTATAAAGAAAAACAAAAAAGAAACAGGTATATAAAGTAATGAGCCAAACAGAGCAGATATCTTAGCTTCACGTTCGGTTTTGGTTGTCATATAGCGCTGTACAAAGTTTTGATCAATACCATAGTTTTGAAGATTAATAAACAGACCATACACAAGCACAACCCAGAAAGTAGATTGCGAAACACTACTGCTATAACTTCCTAAGCTAAATTTATGGTGCTCCATAGCTATCTTAAATAATTGACCCGGACCTTCGGGCATGGAGAAAAGAAGCGTAAAAGCACAAATCAAAGCCCCACCAATAAGAATAATCCCCTGAATAGCATCTGTCCATATAACAGCTTGTATCCCTCCAAGCATCGAATAAATAATAACTAAAATCCCTGTTATAATAATGATTAAACTTACATCCCAACCAAACAAAACATTTAAAGGAAGAGCAAGTAAATATAATATTGCACCTTTACGCATAGTTTGAGTTAATATATAACAAGCAGATGCATAAATTCTTGCCCATGGACCAAAACGTGTTTCAAGATAAGCATATGCCGAAATATTATTAATGCTTCTGTATAAAGGAATAAAAAAACGGATAGCCATATAAGTAGCTATTGGTATTGACAAACTAAATACAAAAGCATTCCAATTAGATTGATATGCCTTTCCCGGTAGTGCCAGAAAACTTATGCTACTAACAAAAGTTGCAAAGATTGACATGCCAACAACCCATACAGGAATCTTTCCACCCCCTTTAGTAAATTGTTCAGAGCTTCTGTTTTTAAAGAAAAAACTACAACCAAACAATACAATTCCAATCATATATATTAGAAAAACAAGCAGATCGATAAAGTGTAATTTCATTTAATTGTATTAGAAATTTATTAAGTAATAAAGAGTTAAATTGATTTGCAAAAATAAGATAAATAGTGATAAGGTTAAAGAAATTAAATAAATAAAAAGCCTTTAGCAAATTAATGTTAAAGGCTTCTGAAAAATATTTTTATTAAATTAGATTAATATAAAACTGATGCTGTATCGTTAAATAACCTATCACTATTTTCGCCAAAAAGATTATCATAATTATCATAACCAGGCTTAGGAATCTTGATTTCGAATACCTTTTTCTCTTTATTAGTAAGCTTTTTATTTCGCAACCAAGGATTAAAATCTTTTAATATTCGATAATTAATAGCATTAGCTTTTGCAAAATCTACAAGATTATTAATAGAAGTGTCAACCTTAACCGTTTTGAAAGGAATAGGCGGGTAAAGATCTTTTATTCTGAGATAATAACCAAATTTTACGGGAGAAGTATGAATAAGTTTTAAAGCTAGAATTCTATATACATATCTGGAAGTTTCTTCATTTAGATATAAATCAAAATATGTATTGGTTTTTTGTAGTTCTAAAGCCCTTTTAACACCGTTCTCTCCCATATTGTATGAGGCTGCTGCTAATACCCAATTATTGAACATCGAATGCGTATAATTTAAATACTTACATGCTGCTTCAGTAGCTTTATCAATATTATATCGCTCGTCAACTTCATCATTAATTTCCAAGCCATATCTTTGTCCGGTAGGCTTTACAAACTGCCAGAAACCTGCAGCATTAGCAGACGAACTTACATTCATTAAACCACTTTCAATTAAAGCAAGATATTTAAAATCATCAGGCACACCATTCTTTTTTAGAATAGGTTCAATTATAGGAAACCAACGATAAGCTCTTTTCATCATCAACATAGTACTCGACTGCCAGAAAGTATTGGTGAGTAATTCTCTTTCCAAGCCTTCTCTAACGTAATACATATTTAAAGGAACATTCTCTCCACAAAAAGTTAATTGCTCAGGAATAGCAGGAGAAAGTATATGATAATTTGTTTTAAATGCTTTATGATAGTTTTCATCAGAGTTTTTATCCTTAATAGTAGAGTAAATTAGCGTCCTCCCTCCTACCAGAATTATTACAGTCATCACTATGGTAAAGAGTATTCGTTTATAATTCATGATGCAAATGTTATTGATTAATTTAAGAGCAATCTGCTTTAACAGATGTTTAGATTTAACGTTAATATTTCTTAAATAGTATCTAATTTAAAATAAAAAAAAGTGATTAAACTGATTTAATTTAATCTCAGTTTAATCACTCGATAATATATAAATAAAAGAACTTAAATTAGATTTTAGCTAAAGCTTGATCTAAGTCAGCAATAATATCTTCAACATCTTCAATACCTACAGAAAATCTCACAAGACCATCAGTAATTCCGGCAGCTTCACGAGAATTTTTATCCATTTTAGAATGCGTCATTGATGCCGGATGCTGAATTAATGTTTCTACTCCACCTAAAGATACTGCTAAAATAGCAAGTTCAACATTATCCATTAATACTTTACCAGCTTTTAAACCACCTTTAACTTCGAAACTAATCATCGAACCAAAGCCTTTCATTTGTTTACAACAAAGATCATATTGAGGATGTGATTTTAAGCCAGGATATTTTATCCATTCAATTTTAGGATGGTTTTCTAAGAAATCAGCAACTTTCATTGCATTTTCCTGTGATCTATCAATACGAATACCTAAAGTTTTTAATCCACGAATAACCATATATGCTTGATGTGGATCCATATTGCAACCCATATTAATCATCATAACGCGAAGTTTTTTATAAAGAGCTTCTTCTTTAGCAATAATAATACCACCAACGATATCAGCATGACCATTTATAAACTTAGTCATTGAATGAAAAACTACATCAGCACCTAAATTAAGAGGATTCTGTAAGTAAGGACTGCAAAAAGTATTATCAACTACAAGAAGCAATCCATTGTCATGAGCTAATTTAGCAACAGCTTCTATGTCTGTAATAGCCATAGTTGGATTTGCAGGAGTTTCGATAAAAATCACTTTAGTATTTGGCTTAATAGCAGCCTTCACTTCTTCAAAATTCTCAGTATTTACATAAGTTGATTCAACACCAAAGCGAGAAAAATGTTGTTCCATTACAACTCTTGAAGGACCATATACAGCAGCAGAACTAACTATATGAGCACCCTGACCAAGTAAAGCCATATATATTGTTGAAACCGCAGCCATCCCAGAACTTACTGCTATACCACCAAAACCATTTTCAAGTTCAGCTAATTGATTTTCTAAAGCTGAGATGGTAGGGTTTCCTATACGAGTATAGATATAACCATCACTCTCACCGGCAAAGCATGCAGCACCATGATCAGCATTCTTAAATTTAAAAGTTGAAGTTTGATAAATTGGCACGGTAGCACTACCTAAAGCGTCTTCAAAACCACCACCATGGATTAGTTTAGAGTTGAATCCAATATTTTTATTTTTCATTATGATAATGTATTATTATTTTTTTGCAAAGATACCTTGTTTTGCTTAATTATTAAAAGAAATAAATAGGATAATTATTTAAATAACTGAAATTCCTTTATAAAAGAAGATTTTAAATACTAAAATAATTAAAAATAAAAGAAAAGCCCCATATTTTAAAATATTATAATCTCTTTTATTTCTGACAATTGTAACATTTTCTTTTTGAAATCCTCTAGGGCTAACAACAGCAGTTATTACTACTAAGAAAATTGGCAGATATATAAACAAATTATAATGAACTAAATTAGGGAAACTAATTAATATTAAAAAAGCAATGCTTGTTAAATATGGTAATAATATTTGAGCTATTAAAAAATAACTCCTGTTTCTAGATATAGTAAGCTCTTTATGATCAGAGATTCTAAGGAAGAATGTTCTTGAAAAGAAACCAATTGTAATAAGTACAATAGAAGATAGCACCATAATTATTATTTCTTCAATATCGTATTTTCGACTAAAGAAAATCCATTCAACACACTTAATAAAACCACTTCGGGTGATAGCACCAACAATGTATGCCCCAAAAAACATATTAAAGGAATTGATCATGCTCCATAAAAAAAACAATCTTAAGAAACGAACCTTTGATTTTGTAATTCCATATAATTTATAAAAAACAACGGCTAACAATAATGAAATAAAAGGAGCTGCCCCAAATATTATAATTATATTAAATCTTGTCCATAAGTAAGAATAGGGCCCAATTAAATAAATAATATCTAAGTAATCCATTATCTGTCTATACCTAGGACTGTAGTTAATAAACCCACCTAAACTATGCAACAATGTAGGCACATTATAAATTGAACAAACATATACAGTTATTAATTGATTGATAAAGAAAATAATGATAAAAGATAGTAAAAAAGACAGGGTTGAATTTAGATAAGTGTAAATTAACCTGCTTCTAAGATCCGTGTTTTTATAAACTCTTTTAATATCATCTTTTAAAAGTCGATATTCTTTTCTAAAGCTAAAGATAATCTTAAATATCTTCTTAAATATCTTTATAGTTCTTGTTACAAATTGATAAGGTATATTTGATAAATTTGATTTTATTTGGTTATATCGTTGTAATCTTAATTTTCTCTGCTCTTTTTGAAAATAATAATTAAAGCTTTTTTTCTTCTTAGATTTAACTCCAATTGCCTTTTTCTTGAATAAATTAGTAATTGGATCTTTTATATTCTTTAATAATATTCTTCTTTGATACTTAATATAAATATTTTCGTCTTTTTTCTTTTTCTTAGTAAAATTAGTAATTGGTTTTAAAGCTAAGTTTTTTAATTCCTTTTGGATTTTTTTTCCTCTATTTCTTGCTTTTCTCTTTGGAGTTGATTGTTGTTGTGAATCATCGTTCTTAAATATCTCTATAAAAGATTCTTTTAATCTAGAAAATCTTTGTTTTCTTTTTTTTGATTCAGCGTAGCGTCTTTGCTTATTGAAGTATTTATAAGGATTAGGAACGGTATTAGCTTTGAAGTTTGTTTTATACCATTTTTTTATTTTCTTTAGTAGTTTCTTGATTTTATTTTCTCTATGCTTATTACTATACTTTTTTTGAGGACGAGATAATGCATCCTCATTTTTCCACACCTCCTTTTTCCCTGATTGATCAATTGTTTCCTGCATAGATTTAATAGTAAAAGAAAGTACAAACTTAGAACAAATTTCCCAATCTTAAAAAGTTTTAAGATTTATTATGAATAATAAAATTCAACTTTCTTTACTATCTGTATCAAAATAAAAGAAATACATTTCAATAATTACACTAATTTATAAAAGTACAACTATTAATAACCAAAGAATCTATTTATATTTTGTGTATAGTCTAAAATCAATTAATTTTGCAAAAAAAATTGATGGGAAGAATTCTTGCAATTGATTATGGTCAAAAAAGAGTAGGCATAGCTGTAACTGATGAACTACAGTTAATTGCCAATTCATTAACTACTGTTCATTCTAAAGATATTCTTTCTTTTTTAAAAGAATATATAAAAAAAGAAAAAGTTGATTGCTTTGTTGTAGGTGAACCAAAACAAATGAATAACCAAGCATCAGAATCTGTTAAGTATATTAACCCATTTATTAATCAGTTGAAAAAAGAATTTCCAAATATGCCTATTGAAAGATGTGATGAAAGATTTACTTCAAAGATAGCAACTCAGACAATTTTAATGTCAGGGTTAAAGAAAAAAGATCGACAAGATAAATCACTAATTGATTCAATTAGTGCAACTATAATTCTTCAAACTTATATGGAAACAAAAGCATACAAACAAAACAAATAAATTAGAAAGAGAATAATGATTTTAACAATAAACGCCTACGGGCATCCTACACTAAAAAAAGTTGCTAGTGATATAGATAAAAACTATCCGAATCTCGAGCAAATAATATCAGATATGTTTGAAACAATGTATCACTCGAAAGGTGTTGGTTTAGCGGCCCCTCAAGTTGATTACCCTATTAGATTAATAGTAATTGACACTATTCCTTTTAAAAAAGAATACCCTGAAGCTATGGATATGAAAATGATTATGATCAACTGTCAAATAATTGAAGAAAGTGGAAATGATTGGCTTTATAATGAAGGTTGTTTAAGTGTTCCAAATATTCACGAAGATGTTTTACGTAAATCAAAAATAAAAATCAATTATCTTGATGAACATTTTAATGAGCATAGTCAAGAATTCATTGGAATAAATGCTAGAGTTATTCAGCATGAATATGATCATCTTGAAGGAAGATTATTTGTAGATAGAATTTCCCCATTAAGAAAAATGCTAATCAAACGAAAACTAACTGATATTTCAAAAGGGATTGTTGATGTTGATTATAAAATGAGATTCCCATTTCAAAGCAGAAAGAAATAAACTATAAATATTAATCTTATAGAAACATAAAAAAAAGTCATAATGAAAATAAAAAACATCTTTTATTTAACAATTATAATTTCAATAATAATTGTTGCATGTAAACCATCAAAAAACACAAACTTAGATAGCATCTCAAAATTAGAAAAAGAAATATTTGCACCTAATGTAAAATTTGATTCAGTCAAAGTAAAACAATTAATAAGTATGTATACTGATTTTGCTGACAGATTTCCAAATGACACATGTGCTAGTAAATATCTTTTTAGTGCATCCAGACTTTATGTTAGTATAGAAAATTATCAACAATCTATTGCTTTGCTTGATAAAATCATTACTAATTATCCTAATGCTAAGATTACACCCGATTGTATGTTTATGAAGGCTTATATATATGATGATAAAATAAAAGATTACAAGTCGGCATTAAAATATTATAACGAATTTATTAATAAATATCCAACTCACGACCTAGTACCAGCGGCAAAAGCCTCTATAGGAAGTTTAGGAGTTCCTGCTGATGTTTTAATTAAAGGTTTTGAAAACACAAAAGCAATAAAGGTTGATACTATTAGGTGACAAAATTATGATAAATGTAAAACGTCCTGAATAAATGATTCTCACATTTATTCAGGACGTTTTCTTTTTTATTATTCAGTTACTTTTAGTTATTTATTAAACCAAATGATCCTATAGTAACAGAATTAAAGACTCCTAACGACTTTGAAAAATTAATCAGGTTTCTAATAATGTGTTTACCTGGTATGAGATCTTCCTCATTTTTATCAAAATCTTTTATATTGTTTGAATTATTATTTTTATCGGAGTCTGAAAAATTAAAAGTGTAGTGTTTTTTCATACGTTATTATTAAATTAAACTTTCTTAATATAAAAATAACGCAACTTCAATTCAAATATTGTATCTTAAATATTATTTTTTTAGTCCAATGATATTATTCCAGGTAAAATAATAATTCTTTATATGTAGAATACTTTTTACAGCCCTATATTCCTCTTCTACAAACAGAAGAGGAGTTAATTACATGGACTGTTAATACTATTATGTTGTTAAAATAATATTATTTTGTTCTACCAATTTCCTCAAGTTTCTTATTGCATATCTCATACGTCCAAGAGCTGTATTTATGCTTACATTAGTATGATCAGCAATATCTTTAAAGCTCATGTCAGCGAAATGACGCAATTCAATAACTTCTCTTTGTTCTTCTGGTAAATAATCAAGAAGACTTCTTACATCTGAATGAATTTGTTCAGTGATCATCTTTTTTTCAATTGAATCATCACTAATCATAATTGTATCAAAAATATTAAAGTCGGGGCTATTATCAACCAATTGAATTTTACGTGCTTTACGGAAGTGGTCAATTGTAATGTTATGAGCAATTCTCATTACCCAATGTATAAACTTCCCTTCTTCCTTATAATTTCCGGAACGAAGAGTGAGGATAACTTTTACGAAAGTTTCCTGAAAAAGATCTTCTGCTAGCATACGATCCTTCACTACCACTAAAATGTGAGAGAATATTTTCTTCTGATGACGTGTAATTAAACATTCGAGCATCTGATGATTACCATTTAAATATTCAGCTATTAGCTCATTATCGCTAAGATTGCTTACATTCATTGTTTCCTCCTTTTGTTATTGTTTCTAATAAAAAGAGTAAATATTTATTCGATAATCAGCCCTCCTGTGTTAAATTGTTATTAATAAATTCTTGAAATAATTTTGCAAATATACGATATATTTTAATAAAAACAATACTTTATTTAATATTTTTTTAAAATAAAGTTATTTTATTATATAATACGTTTCAAATTGAAAAATGTTCATATACTTTACAATAATAATTAATAGAGGTTGAAAACTTATTTTTAGTAATTTTGCAGAATAAAAATAACATTAAATGCTAAGCGAAAACATTGGAAATTTAGACTCTAAGAAATACATTATAATAAAAGGTGCAAAGGTTAATAATCTGAAGAATATTGATGTTGCGATACCTCGAAATAAATTTATTGTAATCACCGGGCTGTCCGGCTCGGGCAAATCTTCGCTAGCATTTGACACTTTATACGCCGAGGGACAACGAAGATATGTAGAAAGTTTGAGCGCTTATGCCCGTCAGTTTTTGGGTAGGATGTCGAAACCGGAAGTTGACTATATTAATGGAATTTCGCCGGCTATAGCTATCGAACAGAAGGTTAATAACCGCAATCCACGTTCGACTGTTGGCACAACTACTGAAGTATATGAGTATTTAAAGCTTTTATTTGCCCGGATCGGTGTTACTTACTCCCCTATTTCGGGTGCTAAGGTAAAAAGGCATACGGTAACCGATGTTGTTGATTATATTTTGTCATTAAAGGATGATACTAAAGTAATTATTCATGCACCATTGATCGTTAAAGCCGAAAGAACTCAGGAAGAGCAGTTAAATATATTAAAACAGCAAGGTTTTACGCGTCTGATAGTTAAAGATAAGATTGAGAAGATTGATGATATCCTAAAGAAACCTATTGCTAAGAAAACGGAACTCACTATACTGATCGACAGGATAGTTGTAAAGAAAGATGATGATGATCTTAGTTCCCGATTAGCTGATTCAATACAGACTTCTTTCTTCGAAGGCGAAGGTTTTTGTAATATTGATGTAATTAATGGTGATAAAACGATTAAGAAAGTCTTTTCTAATCGTTTTGAATTAGACGGAATAACTTTTGAAGAGCCTTCAGCTAACCTTTTTAGCTTTAATAATCCTTTTGGAGCCTGCAAAAGATGCGAGGGCTTCGGTTCAGTAATCGGTATTGACGAAGATTTGGTAATTCCTAATAAGGCATTGTCAATTTTTGAAGATGCAGTTGCCTGTTGGAAAGGTGAGAAGATGAGCGAATGGAAAAATGAATTGGTGATGAATGCCTATAAATTCAATTTCCCAATTCATAAACCGTATTACGATCTTAATGAAGAGCAAAAAGCCTTGCTATGGACTGGGAATGCTCATTTTGGAGGCATTGACAACTTTTTTAAGTACGTTGAAGAACAAACTTACAAGATTCAATACCGCGTAATGCTTTCCAGATACAGAGGAAAGACGGTTTGCCCTGATTGTAAGGGAACCAGGCTCAGAAGTGATGCTAATTTTGTAAAGATAAACGGTAAGTCAATTACTGATTTTGTTTTGATGCCTATTAATAAAGCAATTGAATTCTTTCAAAACATTCAATTGAATGAATATGAAGCTAAGGTTGCTAAAAGATTGCTTACCGAGATATTAAATCGTTTAAAAGTTATAGATGATGTTGGCTTAGGATATCTTACACTTAACAGATTGTCCAATTCATTGTCGGGTGGCGAGTCACAACGTATCAATTTAGCTACCGCATTAGGTAGTTCTCTGGTTGGGTCGATGTATATTTTGGATGAGCCGAGTATAGGGCTTCACCCAAGGGACACACATAGGTTAATAAAAGTTCTTCAGCAGCTAAAGAAGCTCGGCAACACCGTAATTGTAGTTGAACATGATGAGGAGATAATGAAAGCTGCCGATCATATAATTGATATTGGTCCTTATGCAGGTAATAATGGTGGTGAACTGGTTTTTACGGGGACTATGGAAGAGCTTTTGAAAGAAAACAAAGGCCTGACTTCCGATTATCTGTCGGGGAAAAAGCAAATAGAGCTTCCTGATAGCCGGAGGAAGTGGAAAGACTTTATTGAGATAAAAGGTGCGAGAGAAAATAATCTTAAATCTATTGATGTTAAGTTCCCTTTAAAAGTAATGACGGTCATTACAGGCGTTAGTGGGTCGGGAAAATCCTCTTTAGTGAAGAGTATCCTCTTCCCTACCCTCAAAAAACTCTATGGAGGCTATGGCGAGAAGACCGGTAAGTACGATAAGATAGAAGGAGATATGAATAAAATAAGCGATGTGGAGTTTATCGACCAGAATCCGATAGGAAGATCCACACGTTCAAATCCTGCTACTTATGTAAAGGCTTATGATGACATTAGAACGCTGTTTGCCGATCAGCAACTGGCTAAAGTTAGAGGATATAAGCCCGGTTATTTCTCTTTTAATGTCGAAGGTGGCAGATGTGAGGAGTGTGAAGGCGAAGGAGTAGTGAAGATAGAGATGCAGTTTATGGCTGACGTCTCTCTTATCTGCGAAAGCTGTGGTGGTAAGCGTTTCAGAGAAGAAGTTTTGGATATTAAATATAAAGATAAGAACATTAGCGAGGTTCTTGACCTTACCGTTACAGAAGCTCTCGAATATTTTGGTGGAGATGCTAAACTTTTGGCTGTTGAGCAACGTATTCAAACCAAACTTCAGCCTTTGGAAGACGTTGGACTTGGTTATTTAAAACTCGGACAGACTTCTAGCTCATTAAGTGGTGGCGAGGCTCAAAGAATTAAGCTTGCTTCGTTCCTTACTAAAGGTGTTACCGACAAACCTACGCTCTTTATCTTTGATGAACCGACTACAGGTTTGCATTTTCATGATATTAATAAGCTTAAGAAGGCTTTTGATGCTTTAATTACCAAAGGACATACCGTTATTGTTATCGAACACAATATGGAAATTATTAAATGTGCCGACTGGATCATAGATTTAGGTCCTGAGGGTGGTGATACCGGTGGAAATATAGTTTTTGAAGGCTTACCGGAAGACATTGTTAAATGCAAAATGTCTTATACTGCAAAGTTTCTTATTAATAAAATTAAATAAAAACTATTCTTAATTATTAATTCTTAATTTTAAATTGAATTTATGAATGCACCTGACTTTTATAACGAATTAAATGCAGCTATTACCGTTTGTGATAAGGACGGTAAGATACTTTATATGAATAATAAATCAGCAAAGACTTTCGAGAAGTATGGTGCTGATAAATTAGTTAGCCAAAACCTGTTGGATTGCCACCCAGAACCTTCCAAAACAAAGCTTAAAGGCATGTTGATAAACAAAGACACCAATGCATATACTATTGAGAAGAATGGTATCAAGAAATTGATCTATCAAACACCCTGGTTTACCGATGGTGAATATATGGGCTATGTAGAGATGTCTTTTGAGATACCTATGGACATGAATCATTTCATAAGGCAAAATAGTTAATCAAAACAGCATAGTTTTTTAAGCAATATTTGCTATAATGTTACTTTATAAGTAATTGTGTATTTTTCCACGAACAGTGCTGGAATGATAGCGAACAGTGCCGGAATGATAGCGAAGAGTGTTGGAATGATAGCTCACAGTGTTGGAATCGTTGCTCACAGTGTTGGATCTATACATGAATATGTCGGCAACGTTGCTTATAATTTTGGATAGATATATCTATGTATTGGCAAGGTTGGTCTTGGTGTTGAATCTATTCGTGAATATGACGGCACGGTCAAGGAAGGTGTTGGAATGATACGTGAATGTGATGGAATGATACGTGAATATGTCGGATCAATATAATACAGTTTTTGAACAATTCTATGAGACCAATTTGAAGATTTGGTGATTTGGTAATTTGACGATTTGAAAATTTTACAATTTGTCAATATCATTTACTAAATCAATTTTGACAAAGATAAACAAACATTCTGAATTATATGTTTATGTTTTTTAATGTTAAATGAGTATTGCGAGTCCTGATTATTTTTTTAAGTAAAAAACAGTTATCTTTGCAAAGAATTATAAACTTTTTAATTTGAAAAAAATTATCTCAATATTTGTAGTAATAATTTTGCTTTTTAATACTTTAGGTAATCTAATTGTATTTGAAGGTATGTATTATTCTATACATAAAGATGTAAGAACTAACCTTATTAAAAATATTCCCGACAATAAACTTATTACAATTACTATAGTTAATAAAACTAATCCAACAGTAAGATTTACTGATAAGGATGAGTTTATTTATAATAGAAAAATGTATGATATTGTAAAGCAAAAGACCGTTGGGAATACCACTATTTATTATTGTTTAAATGATAATAAAGAAGACAATTTGTTTGCAAATCTTAATAAAGATATTAAAAACAATATGGATTCAAATCCTGTAAAGAATAAAACCCAACAGATCCTTAAGAAGATAACAGTACCTCTTTTTTATGAAGATGCTAAAGTACAACTATTAAATATTTCTTTCAATTTAATTTATTCCTCAAATACTTTAAATAAAAACAATACATATATTGATGTATTAACTCCTCCTCCAATTTCTATTTAATAATTACATAGTCAATTTAACTACTTCTTTTTATTTATAAATCATTATTGTTCAATAAATAAAAGGTATTGTAGTTTTTATTAAATAATTATTAAATAAGTAAAACAATGAGACAATTTATTATTTTAGTTTTTGCATTAGCAATTTCGCAGATAGTTTCTGCACAATACATAATTAAAGGGACAGTTGCTAATAAAACAACCAACGAGAAACTTGTTGGAGCTTCGGTATATATTACTGAACTTAACAAAGGTACAGTTACAAGTACTAATGGAGAATATACTATTAATGGTTTAAGAAAAGGGACTTATACTATTCAGATTTCATATTTAGGTTTTCAAACCCAAATACAAAAAATAAATAGTACCGAAAGTGATATTACGCTAAATATTCAATTACAAAATACTGCTATTGAAGTTAATGAAGTAGTAATTTCAGGAGCTTATACTACATCTCAAGATGAAAGTCCACAGGAGATTGATGTAGTAAAGAAGAGTGACATGCAACAATCGGGTGCCTCTACCATAATGGATGTTATTACTAAAGTGCCCGGTGTTAGTGCTATTACTACAGGTCCGCTAGTAAGTCGTCCTGTAATTCGTGGTTTGTCGGGCAATAGAATTTTAACTGTAGTTGATGGGGTTCGTTTCGAAACTCAGCAATGGGATGATGAACACGGCATAGGTGTTAATGAACTTGGTATGGATAGAGTTGAAATTATAAAAGGTCCTGCAAGTTTGCTTTATGGACCTGAGGCTATGGGTGGTGTTGTTCATTTTATAGAAGAACAACCTGCTGCCGTTGGTCATATTACCGGTGATGTTTATGGAGGAATCCGTTCAAATAATATGGGTTTTAATGGTGGTGCAGATGTTAAAGGTGCTACCGAAAAAAGCAACTGGAGTTTCGGAGCTTTAGGAAGAGTGCTACCAGATTATTATTACAATGCTTATGATTTCAGAGTTCCTAACACACGTATGATTGAGTATAGTGTAAGAGGTAGTTATGGGATTAATCGTAAATGGGGTTCCACTTCATTGTCATACCAGTTTAATCAGGCATATTATGGTATCCTCGATGGGAAAGATATAGTTAAGAAAGCTGATGGTTCAATTGTTAATAAAGATACTGCTGAAGTTGATATGTTTCCAAGCGAAGTTGAAGCGCCTTATCATACGGTGATGGATAATAAAATAAGTTCTAAAACTACCTTATTACTTGGCAATTCAAGACTTAATGTAGTAATCGGATATCAAAACAATCACCGTGCCGAATATGAAGATGACACCTTGCATCCAAAGGTAGGTTATAAGTATGTGGATATGATGTTACAATCCGGCACTTATGATGTGAAATGGTATATGCCGACATGGAAAAACTTCTCTACAATTATAGGTGCTCAAGGAATGTATCAGACTAATACAAACGCAAATGACTCGAAAACACAATTAGTTCCTGATGCTACCATATTTGATTATGGCTTTGTAGCTTTAACTAAATATAATCTTAAGAAGTTTAATTTAACAGCAGGCCTTCGTTATGATGCACGTCATCTAGACACTAAATATTATGCTAAACAAACAATCTTAAATCTTTATGAGACTTATATGCCTGCTATTACAAAATCCTATAATAATTTTAGCGGCGCAATCGGTGCCACTTATGATATTGAAGAACATTTGTTGCTTCGTGCAAATTTTGCAACAGGATATCGTTCGCCCAATTTAAATGAATTAATGTCAGATGGTTTAAAACTAGAATCACAACACATCGAAATAGGTAATCCTAATTTTGTAAAAGAACAGAATAATGAAATAGATGTAAGTGCGATTTTTAAATCTAAGCATTTCTCAATAGAAGTAGCAGCTTATCAAAATAATATTACAAACTTTATCTATCTTGCTCCAACTCCTTATATTGTTGGAGGTGGGTATCCTATGTATATTTTCAAGCAGGCTGATGCCAGAATAAATGGTGGCGAAGCAGGTATTGATATTCACCCTGCAAGTTTAAGCTGGGTTCATTATGAGTTTAAAGCTTCTACTTTAAAAGCAGTTCGCACTGATAATGAATCTTATTTACCAATGATGCCGACTGATAAGATTAACAACACACTTGTTTTTAATCTTAAAGAATACAAGAAGTTTAAAAACGTATTCTTCAAAATAGGAACTATAACTGCATTTCAACAAGATAAAGTTGCAACTAACGAACCTTTAACTTCGGGTTATACACTGTTAAATGCTGCATTAGGTGTTACCCGTAATGTATGGAAATTCAATAATGTTGACTTTACTTTAGTAGTTAACAATGCTCTTGATAAAGTTTATATGGACAATATGTCGAGGTTAAGAACTTATGGTATAGCTAATCCGGGCCGAAATATAGTTTTAAGTTTAAGAATTCCTTTTGATTTTGAAAAGAAAGCATCTAAATAAAATATTGAATTGTGCAGGTTTATAAACCTTAATTATTATAATATAAAAGGGCAGGATTAAAATTCTGCCCTTTTATTTTCTATATAACTTACTCTTTATTTTTAGTGATTTCTGAAAGTACTGAGTTATTTTTATTTCTTAACATACACACCTTGTTTCATTTCCGAATGTCTGATTTCTCCACCTGAATAAGCTGTTTTAATAGCAATTGTACTTACACATCTTTTTGTTTATTAATAAATAGAATTTAATATTTATTTTCTTTTGTATTAAGATAGACATCAAAGAATTTACGCTACAATACCCTACGTACGGTATTAAAAAAGTGCACTCGGTTTAGCTAAGCAATCCGCGAGTCCAACACGATAATTAGATATTTCCAACGCAAAAGCTCCTCTCCTTTTAGGAGAGGCGGGAGTGAGGTCTTTCGGGATGGCTCGGGTTGCGTTTGTTTTTTTAATTGTAGTTTTGAAGTAAATTATTAGATGTCTTAATTTCCTGCCTGCCTGTAGGTAGGTTGTTACTCTTGATCAAAAGTAAATATAGGATAAAAAGAATTTAATTTATAGATAAAATACAACTCTCATATATTTAAAAATATATAAAGATGTTTATAAAGAGTAGCATTTCAGGAGAAAGCAGAATGGGGTTTTCCCCATAAGCTTAGCTGCAACCTAAATAAATTAACTGGATTATGATAAATAAAAAAAGGCAAGTTGCCTTGCCCTGTTTTAAATGTTTTCACAACGGAATAATCCTTATTGTGATTTGCTTAAAATTGTGCTGCAAAAATAATAAAAAAAATTGTATATGCAAGAATTTTTTATACTTTTACCGAATATTTATTCATTATAAATATTAATAGTTTAAAAATAATAAATTATGAAAAAAACACTCGGTTTAGATTTAGGAACTAACTCAATTGGATGGGCTTTAGTAGAAATTGATGATGTTATTAAAATTGTTAGAATTCTAGGGTTAGGTTCAAGAATTTTATCAATGGATGCAGGCGAAATAAATACTTTTGAAACTGGCGGAAAACTAAAAAGTACAGCTGCTCAAAAAACAATTGATAAAACAAATAGAAAACTTAACGAACGTTTTTTGTTAAGGAGAGATCGTTTACATTGTGTATTAAATCTTTTGAAAATTCTACCTCCACATTACCAAGTTTCAATTGATTTCGAAAATGAGAAAGGATATAGAAGTGGTAAATTTAAAAAAGGTATGGAGGTTAAACTCGCCTATGCAATGGATAAAAATGGAAAATCTAATTTTCTCTTTATGGATTCATATAAAGAAATGGTAAACGAATTCAAACAAAAAAAACCCCAGCTATTTTATAAAAGGGGAAATGGTATAGAAACTAAGATCCCTTATGATTGGACTTTATATTATTTGCGAAAAAAAGCTATAGAAAAAGAAATTACTAAAGAAGAATTAGCTTGGATTACATTAAGTTTTAATCAAAAGCGAGGATATGAAAAAACAATTGGACAAGATGAAAAGAAACAAAAAGAAGGTGAATTATCTGAAACATTTATTGGTAAAGTTAAATCAGTTACAGAAATAGATATCAAAGATGGACTTAAAGTTTTTGAAATTGTTTTGGTTGATGATAAAGACAAAGAAATATATCGTTTTAAAGAAGAAAGTTTGATACAAATCACATTTATTGATGATTTAAAGGAAGTTGAAATAATTTCAAAATTTGATGAAGATGGTGATATTAATGCTAAAAAAACTGAATATATAATAAAAGAGATACGCAAAATAAAAATTATAGATGTAAAATACACAGATAAAAAAATAAAAGAGAATTTTGTATTTGAAGTAATCCTAGACACAGGATGGATTAAAGAACAACAAAGTAAATTTCTACCAAAATGGAAAGAAACTGAACGTGATTTTATAATTAAGACAACATATAATACTAATGGAGATAGAATTATAAAAGGTAGCGATAAAGGCAGAAATATAAATTCTCCAAAAGAAGAAGACTGGACTTTATTAAAACTAAAAACTGAATCAGTAATAAGTGCTTATAATACTAAAAATAAAACTGTAGGTATTGCATCTTTTATTTATGACGAGTTCCTTAAAAAACCTAATCAAAAAATCAAAGGAGACTTAGTTACTGTAATAGAACGAAAATATTACAGAGAAGAGTTAGAAAAAATATATGAATGTCAGATTAGAACTGGGAAACATCCAGAATTAGAGAATGTTGAACTTTACAAAAAAGCAATTAATCTTCTTTATCCTCATAATGAAAACCATCGTAATCAACTTGAAAAATATTTAGATTCAGATACTATTTTGCCTTTTTCGAAATTAATTACTAATGATGTGATTTTATATCAAAGAGATTTAAAGTCAAAGAAATCTTTAATTGCTAATTGTGTTTATGAAAAAGAGAATTTCACTAAAATAGATAAAAAGACAGGTAAAGAATTTAGAGAACCATTAAAAGCAATTCATAAAGCTAATCCATTATATCAGGAATTCAGAATATGGCAATTTATTAAACGATTAAAAATAATACAATTAGAAACTAAGACTAATGAAGAATATCTAATTAATCAAGATGTTTCAAAATCAATTTTAACAAATGAAGTAAAAGAAATACTTTTTGAATTCCTAAATAATAGGGAATTTATAACTCAATCTGTCTTATTTAAACAGTTAAAGATCTCAGATAAAGAATATAAATGGAATTTTGAACCAGAACATAAAGAGCCATGTAACGAAACTCGTTATAATTTTATCCTAAGAATGAAACGAGTAAAAGGATTTGATTGGAAATTATTTTTAACTCCTGAAAATGAATATCGTATTTGGCATTTCTTCTATTCAGTAAAAAAGCAAGAGGAATTTAAAAAAGGTATAAATAGTTTATTTGAAAAGCTTTTAACTGAAAATAAATTCTCATTAGAATACAAAGATGCATTAGTAAAAAACTTTATCACATTTGGTGGTTATACCAATGATTATGGAACATACTCTGAAAAAGCATTAAAAAAACTATTACCTTTCCTACGCATTGGGAAATACTGGAGTTCTAAAAATATTGAAGTTATCTTTGAAAACAGGAGTCAAGAGATAAAAGACAAAGACAATGAAAATATTATTAAAATATCTAAAACTGATAAAATAAACGGTGAGATAACAGATTTTCAAGGAATGTGGATATCTAATGCTTGTTATTTAGTATATGATAGATATTCTGAAGTTGGAGATATCCAATACTGGAAAACGCCTTATGACATTGACAATTTCTTAAGAAATGAATTTAAACAACATTCACTTAATAACCCAGTTGTAGAAAGAGTTTTAGTAGAAACATTACAATTAGTAAAAGATATTTGGAAGTATTATGGAGAACAAGATGGTATAGATGAAAATGGGAATATTATTTATAAAAAGTTGTTTAATCGAATTCATATTGAACTTGGAAGAGAAATGAAGAAAAATGCTAAGGAAAAAGAAAGAGAAAATAGACAAAATAATGATAACAAAAAGACAAATGAAAGAATAATTGAATTATTAAAAGAACTACAAAAAGAAAATAATGATGTAAGGACAAAATCTCCTTTTCAACAGGAAAAATTGAGGATATTGGAAGATGGGCTTTTATCATCTATAGAGTTTGATAAAGATGCTACTATATACCAATTTAGAAATTCAGATTTAAGTATAACTAAAAAAGAAATTAAAGATATTACTAGTAAAGATATTGTAAAGATTTCTAAAAGCGATTTTGAAAGATATAAATTATGGTTAGACCAACGCTATCGATCTCCATATACTGGAGAATTTATAAAACTTTCTGATTTGTTTAATAGAGAAAAATATGAAATTGAACATATTTTTCCTCAAGAAAGAATTACACTCAATGCTTTTTATAATAAAGTTATTTGCGAAACCGAAGTAAACAAAGCAAAAAAAGCTTTTACAGCTTATCAATTTATTTTAAACTGTAAGGGTGAAAGAATTATTAAATGTGCGGCACATAATAAAGATGTACGAATACTAAATACCGAAGCTTATGAGAGTTTAGTAAAAAGTAATTTTACTGATAAAAGAAAGCAAGAAATATTATTAAGCAAAGAAATCCCAGATGATTTTACAAATAGTCAACTAAATAATTCTAAATATATAGCTAAAATGACTATGAAGTTATTAAGTAATATTGTAAGAGAGGAGGGTGAAGATAGTTTCCGTTCAAAACATGTGCTTCCTATTAATGGAATAATTACAACTAGGTTGAAAAACGATTGGCAATTAAATGACGCATGGAATGAATTAATTCAACCAAGATTTGAACGATTAAATACACTTACAAATTCAAATCTATTTGGGAATTATGAAAATATAAATGGACATAATATTTTTATAAATAGAGTACCAGAAGAATTGAATAAAGATTTTAATAAAAAAAGAATTGATCACCGTCATCATGCAATGGATGCATTAGTAATTGCATTAGCAACAGAAAACCATGTAAACTATCTCAACAATATTTATTCTAAAGATAACAATGATGATAAATTTGAAGCTAGAATAAGAATCAAAAACAGAATAACGGATACAAGAAAGAATGAAGACGATGAAAAATCTCGTTTCTTTTTACCTCCAGCTCAAATTAAAGAAAAAGGTATAATTACAGAATACAAATATGAGTATGCAAATATCCAGAGTAAGGTATTCAAAGATATTGCCTTACAATCACTTCAAAACACTATAGTAAGTTTCAAACAGAAAAAAAGACTTATAAAACAACGAACTAATAAGTTTGAAAAATGGAATATTGAAAAAAAGAAGTTTGAACTGATTTCAGAAGAAAGACTAAATAACAAAGAAAATTATAATATTAGACTAGCTTTACATAAAGCTACTTATTATGGAAAAGTAAAATTAAAATTAATAAAAGAAGTATCAATAGAAAATGCATTGGAAAATATTAATAACATTGAAAATAAGCAATTAAAATCAGTTATTAAAATAAAACAAAAAGACGGTTTCAAAAACAAAGATATTGTAAAATATCTCGAGTCATTTAAAGATTTTTCTAATAAAATAGATTTAAAGAAAATTAAAATATATTATTGGGATATTGATGAAAAAGGAGAAGGAAAAAAAGTTGCCACAAGATATGAAAACTTTTTAGAATCATTTGCGGAAATTAAAGCTAATAAGATTTTACAAACTATAGGTTCAATTACAGATACAGGAATTCAAAAAATCTTATTTAATCATCTTAATAAATATAATGAATTAAGAGAAGATAATAATACTAATACATTTCATCCAGAAATCGCATTTTCTTTTGATGGAGTGAAGGAATTAAATGGAAATATTAAAGTACTAAATGATGGAAAAGATCATAAACCAATTTATAAAGTAAGAATTTCAACACCTTTAGGTACAAAATTCCCAGTTTCAGAAGATGGATTTAAAAATACAAAATATGTAATTACTTCTGCTGATAGTAATGTATTTTGTGGCTTTTATGAAAATGGTTATGGAGAAAGAAAATTTTATGTGCCTACACTAAGAGAAACAGTTGAGAATCTAAAAAAAGGTTATAAACCTTGCAAAGATAAAATTGTGATTGAAAATATTGATAAGGAAAACTGTAAAAAAAATGAATTCGATTTTATATTTGAACTTTCTCCAAATGATTTAGTTTTTGTTCCGAATGCAGAAGAAAGAATAAGCCCAATTTTATTAGACTTTAAGAATCTAAATAAAGATCAAAAAAGTAGAATTTATAAATTTACAGATGGTAATAGTGATGGGGTGATGAATTTTGTCCCTGTTAATATTGCCTCAACAATTGTTGATGTTAGTAAAGATGAATACAAGAAAATAAATCTTAATAATTTAACTTTTGAAGAAACTATAGAGTCAAAAAAAGGCATCAGAACAACAATTAAAGAACTTGTAAATGAAATTGGATTAGGGAGTACTCAATCAAAAAATCAAAACTCTTTAAATAGTATCCAAATTAAAGCAATCTGTTGGAAGTTAAAAATTGACAGATTGGGTAATATTATTGAGGTTAATAATAAATCACTTTAATAATTATGGCATTAGATTTGTAATATTTCTTTTTTAATATTAAATCATTTCTATGATAAAACGAACTCTTTATTTTGGTAATCCTACATATCTTAACCTACACAACGACCAGTTAGTAGTTAAGCTGCCTGAAGTAGAAAAGAATGGACAGTTACCTATGTCTTTAAAAAAAGAAAGTACTATAAGTATTCCGGTTGAAGACATAGGAGTAATTGTATTGGATCATCAGCAAATAACAATTACACAAGGATTAATTGCTGCTTTAAATAATAATAATGTTGCAATAATATGTTGCAATGCTTCGCATTTGCCACAGGGATTAATGCTGCCAATGTATGCACATCATACTTTTACCGAAAAAATGCGTCAGCAAATAGATTCTTCTTTACCTTTAAAAAAGAATTTATGGCAACAGACAGTAATGGCTAAAATTAGAAATCAACGAATATTACTGGCAAGTACTGGAGTAAATGCTGATAAAATGAAATACTGGGAAAGCTCTGTCGGGAGTGGCGACCCTGATAATTACGAAGGCAGGGCTGCTGCATACTACTGGGAAAATCTGTTTCAACATATCGAAAGTTTTACCAGACGAAGATTTGGCGACCCTCCTAACAATCTGTTGAATTATGGTTATGCTATACTAAGAGCTGTTGTAGCCCGTTCTCTGGTGGCCAGTGGAATGTTACTTGCTTTGGGTATCCACCATCGCAACAAATACAATCCGTGGTGCTTAGCTGATGATATTATGGAACCATATCGTCCTTATGTCGATAGAATAGTAATGCGCTTAGTTATCACAAATCCCGATATGGAAGAACTAACAAAGGAATTAAAAACAGAATTGTTGCAAATACCTGTAATTGACATACTAATTGATGGAAAAGGAAGCCCATTAATGGTAGGCATGCAACGTACAACTGCTTCCTTATCCTCCTGCTTCGAAGGCGAAACACGCAAACTCCTCTATCCCGAACTTGTAATGGACTAAAATTATTAATTATTAATTGTTAATTATTAATTAAAGTGACGTTTGAGCGTTTAAATCAATATCAAATTATGTGGGTATTTGTATTTTTCGACTTACCGACAGAAACAAAAAAAGATCTTAGGAACTACCGTCTATTTCATAAAGGACTTGAAAAGGATGGATTCACTATGATGCAATATTCCATTTACATCAGGCATTGCAATAGCCGCGAAAATGCAGACGTACATATTAAAAGAGTAAAATCAATACTACCTCCATTAGGAGAGATTATTTTATTTACACTTACCGACAAACAATTTGGTATGATGGAACTCTTCAGAGGACACAAGAAAAAAGAATTACCCAACACTCCACAACAACTAGAACTTTTTTAATCCTAATTAAAGTTGACTTTTATTTACTTTTTTTGTCAACCTATATTAGGACAATACAATCCTGTCTTTACCCCTCCTTTGGAGGTCTTAGAAAACAAAAATAGCCCAAACTTTAAAAGCTTGAGCTATTTTACACATCTTTTTTTAATTCTAAAATTACGCTTAACATTCTTTGAATCTGATTATAAACAACACCTATGTTGTTTATAAGATGTCAAAGATACAATTTAAAAGCAAATCACAAC
>JBAXLO010000051.1:0-24610 GCA_037134755.1 Bacteroidota bacterium
AAAATTTTGAGGTCTATCGATAATTTTTTACCTTTAACTATACCAGATTCTTCGAGCTTCTTGATACGTACGTGTATGGTACCGCCAGATACGAAAAGCTTCTTACCCAGGTCGGCGTAAGAAATCTCTGCATCTTCCATCATTTCCTGAATAATTTGCAGGTCCAATTTGTCTAAGTTCAATTTGGGTGTCATAATGATGCGTAATTTTAAATATTATCTAATAATTAAAGCAATATATTAAATATTATCTATACTTTATAAATTTTCATTAAATTATTTGTAAAAATGGGATGAACGGTTATATATTTGTCTTCCAAACAAAGAAATAGTTCTTTACACTGTGGGGTGATGAAATTTTTGGCAGACATGCCCTCTTGTCTCGGGGGTGAAGATCACAGGATAAACGTAGCATAGAGCCGCAAGGGTAGCAATACTTGAGCGACCAGGGTCGACCACTGAACTTTGTACTATGGCTAACTGCTTCGTGGAGGTTCGATCCCTCCCCCTACAGCACTAAAAATCTCCTATTAGATTGAATTTCAATTTGATAGGAGATTTTTTATTTTAATTAGTTTCACTAATGGTTTCACTACAATAATTTAAATAACAAATTAAGTTAATGACTTGACCGCCTAGTGAAAACGTAGAGGAAATAAATCAAATAAGTATAAACCGAAATCTAGAGCAACAGAGGAATAACTTAATTGCCAAACTAATTTTGTGTAAGCAGTTCTTTGTGTTCTTATTTTAATTTTCGTTTATACAAAATAACACTTTCCCATTAGTAGTTGTCTTGCTTTTTTCAATCGCAGTTTTGAACTCTGTCAATGAAAACCTACAACTAACATCCATCTTAAAATTGTCACTGCTAAGTTGTTTTATTATTTGCTCCCAAATTGTTTTTAGTTCTTCTTTGGGTTGGTTGGCAATCCAATTATCGATACCAAATCCTACGATATTAATGAGTTTAAATACTACAGTTGAATTATGATAGCTAACAATTTCATTACTCAAAATTCCGTAACAAATGACTTTCCCATTTGCAGAAAGGCAAGGAATTATCTTTGATGCTAATTCGCCACCAACTGCATCAAAAAAACATTTTAAAACTTCATTGTTGATGTTTGTCACTATGTAATTTTTAATTTCATTAATGTTTGTGTCGGTAATTACTAAATTAGCTCCTAATAATTTCAATTTACCGATTTGATGATTTTCTCTAACAACCACAATTGTTTTAATACCTTTTTGTTTAGCAAACTGAATAATCAATTTGCTAACCGCAGAAGTTCCTGCACTTAAGATTATCCATTCGCCAGACTTAGCTTCACTTTGTTCTAATAAAGCCCACGCAGTAAGTGGATTTAATGATAATTGTGCAGCCTTGTCAATTGGGAAGTTAGTAGGAAGCAAAATCAATTTTTCTTTAGGAATGTTTACTCGTTCTGCCCAAACATTTTTGTATCTAAATGCAACGAGTGAGCCAACAGGAAATTCATTGTCACCATTATTTTCTATAATGAAACCGCAGCCTTCAAAACCAGCAATTTGCGGGAAGGACGGTGTCAAACGATATTGCTTTTCAATAAACATAAAGTCATTGGGGTTTATTGGGCTAGCGATTGTCTTAATAGCAACTTCATTATGCTGTAAGGTTGTATAATTTATGCTTTGAAATTTTAAGACTTCTTCTGCTTTTCCTTTCTCGTTAAATACTAATGCCTTCATCATTTTGGGTTTAAATATTTTTATTTTAGTAAATGACTAATTACGAAGTCTTCGATATTTTCAGCAACTTCTTTTTTCGATTTTAATTCAAACGAGATTGTCTCGGTTAAATTTAGAATACTTATTTTATTTGTGTCTTTTTCAAAAAACTGCACCTTTATAATTTAAAGAGTTAAGTATGATACAATCCACATTTTTTTCAATTAGTTTTTTTGTAGCATTTTTAGTCTCATTCTCAGTCTCCAATGCGACGCCTGCAATAAACTGACCCTCTCTTTTATAGGCACTTAAATATTTTAAAATGTCTTTTGTTTTTGTTAGCGTCAGGTCAAATATTATATCTTTTTTTAAAAATTTTTTGATCTGCCACATTTTACGGAGTTTCACTAAAATAATTTCTCACGAATTATGGAGACGATTTACACTCCTTTTAATTCACGCTAATAAGTATAATAATAAAAATTTCAGACAGGTTAGCTTAATAAGTATTTTATGATTTCTTTTAGATTTAATACTTTCTCAGAAACTTTTTACCAAATGAAGAATAGCAATTTCTCTGGAAATATTTTTAATAATTAGAAAGTCCTTCAAAAATAACTTCACTCATAAGGGGTTAATATCACCCCATTTTTAAAATGAATAAACCGAAATAAATTAATATACTAAAATGATTCTTAAACAATTCATTGAACCACATATTATTTTAGAGTGAGTGTATTTTCCAGAAAGGCATGTATTCATGCCAATCTAAAAATAATGAGAAAAAAATATGTACGATTGGTGCTGACAAAAAACTCAATATCAAATAAATGCCAATACTCTTAGGGTTTAATTTTAAAATAACAGGAGGCATTAGTACATTTATTAACATAGGAATTGGATAATAAATCCACCAAGGCAACCCAAAATTCGCACCAAATTTTCCAAATAGCATCCCAACAAAAACACATAGTATTGAAAGTAGTATGATACTATTAATTCTTTTAATGAGCTCATGTTTCCCAATAACGATTAATATTACTATATAGAATAAAATAAAAGAGGCAAAAATCATGATAGGAAAATGCCATATTGTACTCATAAATTGATTGGTATATTATATTTAATAATAAAAATAGATCTGAAATACAAAAAACTCAACCCAAAAAAATAAAATTCACAATACAAAATTTCTTCTTTCCAAAATTTTTTTTACCATTAAAAAAAAGCCAATAAATGAAAGATGAGAATAAAATACATTTTCTATTTTCCTTCATATTGAAACATTAAGAAATTGCATATTCAATAATTGCTTGAGCATGAATTTTTGTTGTGTCAAATATTGGTATTGTAAAATCTTTCTGGCTAATCAGCAATGGAATTTCAGTACAACCTAATATTATACATTCAGCACCGGATTCAACTAATTCTTTAATTATAACAGCATAATTAGTTTTTGTTTTAGCATTTATAAGCCCAAAGCTTAACTCTTCCGTTAGGGTTTGTTGAATATAATCACGTGTTTCTTGTTTTTCCGGTATCAAAACTTCAAGACCATATTCTTCAAGTTTATTAATATAAAAATCCATTTCCATAGTGAACTTAGTTCCTAACAAGCCGACTTTACGAAAGCCCATCATTTTCACGACTTTTGCAGTTTCAATACCAATGTGTATTATAGGCAATTTTATGGTCTCTTGAAGTTTTTCGGCAAAAAGATGGGCCGTATTTGCACATAAAACAATTGTATCAACACCGCTGTTTTTTAATGTTTTGCAAGCATTCAGTAAAAGTTCAAATGAGTTCTTCCACCCATTTGATTGAATGTCGCCAAAGTTTAGCGAATAGATAATACACTCTGCAAAATGCAGCCCCCCCAATTTTATATTTATTCCTTCATTAATAAATTTATAATAGTCCATTGTTGATACCCAACTTATACCGCCTACTAATCCAATTTTTTTCATAAATATTTAATTAATTTTTCTTGTACATTACTACTGAATATTATAAAAGATTTAACTCTTATTCATTTTTGAGATAGTAGCCGAATCCGGTTTTTTAAAGTGTTCATTTGCTCAAGATATCAAATAAAGACTTGTTCCATTTAATATTAGATGATGTATATCCTTTGTCTGTTTATAGTTTATATTCCTCTTTTTTATTCCTAATCCAAAGCAATTCTTCCACTATCCTTTTATTTTCCAAGGTGGATTTAATCTGTTGACACCTGCATAGTATAAAACCAGTTGATTCCTATCAGGGTCTTTTAATCTTGCTTCTCTCCACAACCATCTTTTGTCGTTTGGCATTTCATCAAACTTAATGTCTTTGCTTAGTAGTTCATTGACGTATTCGTCAAGATTTTCACACTCAAAATAAATATGCACGCCGTCACCTGTCGGAAGATATTCCACTTGTTGTATTGAAAATGTTGAGTTGCCTTCCCTGCATTGAAACCTTGCATAGTGAGGAAGTGCTTCAACAATAAGTTTAAGACCTACTGACTGATAAAACAGAATAGATCTTGTCAGGTTTATTGAAGGAACAGTTATCTGATTTAAGTTCATTGTTGTATTAATTGGTTTAATGAATCCGATTAGGGTGTAAACCTTCGGTTATCTATTCGTTGGTTTTTAATTTAATCAGAAACATCAGCATTTTTTCTCACCTAATTTTTCGTAACCGACGCTAGATGTGAATTTAATTTCAAGAAACCAATATTATAAATAGTGAAATATAAAATATATTTATTTTTTTAAAATTCGTTTTACTACTTTTTCGTCGACCTATTATTTATAATTCTTTCCATCACTTCTTCTTTTTGATATTTACTAATTGGAACATGATAATTTGAAAGATGCAGGATATTTCCTTCAATAGACTGAATAGCACTTATGTTTACAAAAAATGATTTATGAGGTTGGATAAAATTTTCAGATGGTAATCTTTCAATCAATGCTTTTAAGGTAGAATGGGTGATATGCTTCTTATCAATTAGATAAATAGCAACATAGTTTTCCATTGCTTCTAAAAATAGTATTTCTGAAAAGTTTATTCTTTCTAATTTATTATCAGCCTTTATAAAAAAATATGTTTCATTATTATTTTGTAAGCTTTTAAAATAATCAAAAGCTTTATTGGCTGCCTTTAGAAATCGAATAAACGATATTGGCTTCAATAAATAATCAAGTACATCAATTTCATATCCTTGAATAGCATACTTTTCAAAAGCTGTTGTGAAAATTACTTTTGGTGGATTAATTGCATTTTTTAAAAAATCAATTCCTGTTATATATGGCATTTCAATATCAAGAAATAATAAATCCACTTGTTGATCTTTTAAAACAGAATTGAGTTGAATAGCATCTTCGCAAATTGCAACAAGTTCTAAAAAATCAATTCGTTCTATATATCCAATAATACCTTTCCTTGCTATCGGCTCGTCATCAATAATAATGCATTTAATTTTCATATATAATTGATGATTAGTGAATATTTAATTTTAAAAATGCGGAATAATTGTTTTCGAGTTTTTGTATAACTAATTCATGCTTATGGGGGTAAAGAAGTACTAATCTACGTTGTAAGTTTTCTAATCCAATTCCATTAGGTTTGTCTGAGATGAATTTTTCAGGTATAGAATTGATTATTAGAAATTCAATTGCATCATTATTTTTTTTTGCTTCAATTTTTATTTTATAATCTCCACCTACATATTTGAAAGCATTCTCTACTAAAGGAAGAAATAATAATGGGTAAACCCTTTGTTCATTCAAGCATGGGTCAAAATATATCGTTAAATCTAATTTTTCAGAAGTTCTTACTTTTTGAATGTCTATGAAATTTTTAAGGTAATGAATCTCTTGATAAATTGGAACTATTATTTGTTGGTCGTAAAGTTGATATCGAAGTAATTCAGAAAATTTTTCAACCGTTTTTTTTGCTTCCTCTACATTTTCGTCCATTTGAAAATAAATAGTATTTAGGGCGTTAAACAAAAAATGAGGATGATATTGTGCTTTCAAAAATTTTAGCTCAGTCTGCAATTGATCATTACTTATTTTTTCAATTTCTATTTTCTGAAGTACATAATTTTTTAGATAATGATTACCACGTACCATTGAAAAATATAACATAAGATAAAGAGAAGGTATTATTAGACCAATGACATAATCCTCAACTTGCATTCCGTCATCAGTTAAAATCATTAAAGGAACTAATATTATATGTAGTATTATTAGGTTGGTTACAAAAATGATTATGAATTCAGTAGGAATATTAAACCTTTTACCAACTTCATTATTACTCGTTTCAAATTTGAAGATCAAAGAATCAATAATCCATAACTCAAAAAAGCCGAGAAATATTGTAACTACTAATTCAATAGCATTTGTTTGCCAAGGGCGCATCCAAAATTTATTACCAAAAGTAATATCGTGAACAGCTCTTATACTTGCATAAATAAGTATACTATACAAAAGGGGGAAGATATATCGCCAGAAATTTCTCATATTTTAAATTAAAAATAGATTTTGTATGCAGTTTCAAAGAATAGCACTTCATATCTTTTTCCGTAATATTTTTACTTCTTAATTTGAATTTTATCAAACCTCGTTTTTACATATTATGGTAACAAATAATTTTGACGTATGACCGATTAATGGTGGTAAAAAGTCGAATCATAAATTTTTTAGAATTTCCACTTCCATTTATCCTTATTTGTAATATCGGACATTTTATTAGTTATTATCAAAAATTCTTCTATGATAATTTATTTGCCCAAGATGATAATTTAAGTGCGTAGTTAGGTGAACAAGTGTGTATTCCATCTCAGTTGGCTTGTCCCAGATTACAACCGGGAAATCATGATCGAGCTGTTCCGTTGTTAACTTATTCAGACCGGCTTCAACGACTAGTATTGTCTCTTCAATCCTTTTGATCAGATCCATTCTGGGGATATTTTTCAGAGAAAATTCTAAATCCCTTTTCCTGACATATCTAGTCTCAGCAAGCCCAACTCCAATATAGGCATTCAGATTACCCAAAATGTGTAAACAAAGATTTCCTGCTGAATTAGTAATACCCTTTTCAATAAGCCAAATGGTTTCTTCGTTTTGATATAATTCAATTTCATCTTTTAACTTTAAAAGATCTCTTTTGAATAATACTTTGAGTGTTTCAACTATCATAAACTTTCATTTTAAGTTTAAGGAATCAATTCCCATTAAAGTACCTTCAAATGTTATTACAGCTTGACTACTGATAAGCACTTTGTCATTCTGTAATTCTACAGTCATATAGCCTGTTCTGCTGGATGACTGAAATGCTTTCATCTTTGTTTTATTAATTTTTTTGGACCAATATTTTGTTAAAAAGGTTTGTACTCCTCCAGTAACAGGGTCTTCATTTGTTCCTGCCCAAGGCCAAAAATAGCGGTACTCAAAATCATACTCTTTTTTGTTTGAAGGAGCAGTAACCAATACCCCATTAATATTTTTATATGAATTTATAAGGGCATTAAAATCCGGTCTTAACCCTTCTAAAATACTTGAGTCATCGATTTCCAAAAGAATGATTTTATTTTTCTCGCTAAAAACAGTGTTGATTACTTTCTTTAGGCCCAATGCCATTAGCATTATTAATGGTACTTTAGTCGCTATTGTTTCATAAACAGGGAATTCCATCGTAATTTCTTCATTATGCCTTTTTACAATTAAATTTAAATTCTCAATATTAGTAAAACTGATTTCGTTACTATCTGAATCCTTAAATAGGACTTTTCCAGCTGCAAGAGTTGCATGTCCGCATAATGGAATTTCCATTTTCGGTGAAAAATATCGTATAGAGAATGAACTCTCTCCATTCAATTTCTTAATGAATGCTGTTTCAGATAGCCCTAATTCCTGGGCTATTGATAACATTGAATTTTCACTTATGTCATTCTCCAAAATGCAAACTCCTGCGGGATTACCCTTAAATTTTTCGGTAGTAAATGAATCTACTATATATGTCTTTATTTCCATCGCTTTTATTTATTAATTTTTATAAAATTTAATTTCTTCTATTAAAATGAGATTATTAATCAATTTTGCGGTACAAGAATTCACTCTTAAATAATTTCTTATGTTTTGGTTTTGAAAACTTATCCGCATTATAAATGGTTGAATGTCCTTTAGGTATTGACAATGATTTCCAATTATTATCTGTTACCATTTTTCCAATGAACACAATTTGTCCAACGTGATAAGGATAATGTGCAAGTTGTCTGTTAATGGCTTCAGTAATACTGTGTGCTTGGTTACGGATATATATTATTTTTTGCAAATCATCAGTTTTCAAACTTTGTAATGCATTAAATAAACAGCTCCAACCTTTTTCCCATTTTTCAATAAGTTCTTCACGTGTTGAAATACTGTTTTCAAATTCAGAGTCCCGATTCCTCCATTCTTTTTCCCCATCTGTTGTAAAAAACTCAGTCCATCGGGAAATCATATTCCCCGAAAGGTGTTTTACAATTATCCCAATACTATTACTGTTATCATTGTATTGCCAAAATAATTCTTCATCTTTCAGTTGAGAAAATGTTTTATCACCAAGCATTTTGTAATACTTGAATTGCATTTTCATACTTTCTAAATAGTCGTTTGTCATTATTAGTCTTTTTGTTCTTTTTAACTCTTTCCACCATTGTATTTATATTTTTCAAGAGATCTCAAAACGTTTTCTCTTTATAGTCCAATTCAGCAATTTCTTTAAGGGCTTTTGTTTTGTTCTTTGCATTTTTATAGTATGTCTTACAAATAGCATATCCCATAAAATACCCTAAGTCTGCCTTTCCATTCATCGCTTACCCCCTCCATTATAAAGCCAATCTTTGGTTTCTTGATTATTCATGTTTTTTAAAACAATTCCCAAAAATAATTTCAGTTGTTCTTCCATAGGACATATAGGGTGAATGAATAGGTTTCTCAAGTAGTAATTCTGTAATTAAATCAAAAGCTCCTTCTCTCAGGAAATAACAAAGCAAATTTAAATTTCCGTAATTTTCAGAATAACAACAATTTTGCTTTGTGTGTCCAAATATTATTGTCAAAAAAGAGAGAAGAAAAAATATAAATTTAAATTTTTTAATGAATTGAAGTATTAGAAATAGCTATTTTATTTTGTAGCGATATTCTTCGTTGAGCTCAATTATCAGATCTGAATATTTAATGTTAGGAAAAATATATTTATTGTATTCTTCTATTTCTTTCTTTATATTTTCACTGGCTTCATTAACGTTACAACCTCTTTTGTTAATGTTTGCATTATATCTAATCTTTTTTAACACCTCGCTTTCCGCGTCTAAAAATATCTTTAGGTCCATTTTCGTTCTTATTATTTCATGAAAAGAATGAATTCCTTCAATAATTATAATAGTTGCACCTTTTATAAATTTGCTTTCGGATACATTCTTTCCTAATCTGTTATCATAGGGATAATAAGTTAATCCGTTTCCTTGTTCTAATTTTTCGATCGCATTCAATAATTCAATACTTTTCAAAGCAGCTAAATTATATCCGCTAAGTCCTTTTTTTTTCTTTCTTCTCTGTCTATCAGAAAAGAATCTGTACTTAATTTGTTACTTTCCTTATGCATCCTATTTAATTCACTGCAGATCCTTTCTGCCAAAGTAGTTTTTCCTGTATCAGCAGAACCACATAACGATACAAAAACCATATCTTTCCTCTCTTTAATCAATAAGATTTCGTTTATTATGTTATTTACAACATTTATATTTTTCATTTTTATATTATTTGTTTACGGAGGGTAATTACTATTAACTGCTGACTTTTGATTTTTTGCTATTGATATTCCTCTTTTTTTTCAATTAAATCATTGCTGTTATATTTACCATAATCCTTTACTTTAAAGAAATTAATTTTCGATAACTGTAATCGCTACATTTCCCTTTTTATGTCCTTTCTCAACATACGTATGTGCTTGGGCCATTTGCTCTAATAAATAGATTCTGTCAACTACGGGTTTTAGTTGCCCTGCTTCAATAATACTATTAAGGAATATTAAATCATCAGCAGTTTCGGTTATTCCGCCTCCAATTACTTTTTTACTGCTCGTAAGGGAAACCAACAGCCCTCGAAAAATAGCGGACAGTTGCATATGAACAGTTCTAAGATAATAGCCATTTTTATTTAGTGATTTTATACAACCAGAAAAAGGGCTTTTGCCAACGGTATCAAAAATTATATCGTATGTCTCACCACTTTTTCGAAAATCTTGCTGTGTATAATCAATGATCTTATCAGCTCCCAAAGATTTCACTAAGGATACATTTGTGGTGCTGCAAATACCTGTAACTTCTGCGCCAAAATACTTAGCAAGTTGTACCGCTGAGGTGCCTACTGCTCCTGAAGCTCCATATATTAAAACTTTTTGTCCTTGCTGGATTTTTCCTTTTCTTAAAAAAGATAGTGCTGTTGTTCCTCCAAAAGGAATTACTGCAGCTTCTTTATATGTCAGGTTGCCTGGTTTTATAGCAAGTACTCCATCTTCAGGCAAACATATATACTCGGCATAAGCGCCAAAATTCATTCCAGCAGTTCCATAAACAGAGTCACCAACCTTAAATCGTTTTACATTTTTACCAGTTGCTTCAATTTCACCGGCAAGGGAAACACCCAATATTGCTTTTTTGGGCCTGAACAAACCAAACATAAGCCTGACAGCAAAGGGGTCGGCTTTTCGCAAGCGCACCTCCCCTGAATTTACTGCAGTGGAATGAATTCTAATTAAAATTTCATTATCCGTTGGCACTGGTTTTTCTACCTCTTCGAGATTAAGAACCCCCGGTGGACCGTAATGAGTGTAAATTATTGCTTTCATTGTAATATGTTTAAGACTTTGATTTAATAAAGATTGAGATGGTTTTTTGAATGATATCTTTTATCTCTTACTATTGCCAACCTAATTTTTGTGGCTGATGTTTATTTCTTTTAGTGATGGTAAAATATATTTGGTTAGCATTGAATAAGGTTGACTAGTGCTTTTATTGTAATTCCCTCCGGTTGTAACTATTAAAAGGTTCAATTTTTTGCAAAATAAAATGGATTGATCACCATTACCCATTGCTTCAATTATTTCAAGAGGAAGCTTGTTCAAGGTGTCATTGTATGTCCAAAATTGAAAGCCATATCCGCCATCCATTATTTTATATTTTCTTAAATCTGGCCTCTCAATAAATGATTTGAACGATTGTTCAACCCAACTGGTATCTATAATTTGAATGCCATTCCAACTTCCATTATTCATATAAAGCAACCCAATTTTTAATAAATCTCTTGATGTTAAACGAAGGCCAGAAGCAGCTGCAGGGATTTTTTTTAAAGTAAGATTTAGCCATTCATAATGTATTATTCCTAAAGGTTGAAATAGATATTTTTTGGCAAACTCATCAATTTGTAATCCACTTGTCCTGAAAATAATTTCAGCTAATAGCTGTGTATTGCCAGCACTATAATTCCATTTAGTACCTGGGTTTGAAACAATAGAACGATGTAAAATGTATTTAATAGGATTCAATCTTAAATCCATTTGTGTCTCATTATTGAAAAAACTTGCATAACTACCGATTTCATTCCATTCAAAACCCGATGTCATTGTCAATAAATGTCTAATCGTAATAGTAGATTTTACACTATCTAGAATTTCCGGAAAGTACTTTTTAATGGGGTCATCAATATTAGAAATTATTTTATTTTTCAAAGCAATACCTATACATGCAGAAACTATACTTTTAGATATACTTCTACAATCATGAAGTTGATCAATAGAATGATCTATATAGCCTAACTTTTTACCATGTTTTTGATCAATCCCTGAAAAATAGTTTTCATAAACAAGATTATTATCCTTACAAATAAGTAAACTATGAAAATTATATAAACTATCAGACAATATCTTATTAGTCAATAAGATTATTTTAGTACTGTCCATCTGCACATTTATAAGATTCTTAATTTGAATATTATCTTCCAGTTTTAGCGGTGGATTATATTGATAAGTTATTGATCTTATTGGTTTATTAGCACATCCAATTAATATCTGTAACAATATAATTGTACTTATATTAATTATTATTCTATTAAACATTTGGGTGAATTTAAAATTCGAATATATCTTTTAGAGAATTTATCTATCAATTTTCTTTTTATATATTTTAATTAATTACATATAAAAAGGATACTTTTTTGAGTTTTTACCCCAAAGATTAACAGATAAAAAAACATTGAAAATTCAGCAATTGCACTTGTAAATATTATAAATCCATCAATAATATGTGTAAACCCTATTTATAACAAACCACTACTTTTTTGAATCTTTTCATTTTGAATTTCTGTATTCTCTTTATGCAATTTTAAATTGCCAAAATTATAAGTCAACGATATTCTAAATACTCTGCTGTTATGTTTTTGATGATAAAGTGTTTCTAAATTTTGTCCAACAATTAAACCATTTGTTTCATTCATGTTAAATAAGTCAAAAACATGCAATCCAACTTTTAATTTTTTATCAATGAATTCCTTATTAAAGGAAACATCGAATTGTTGTATTGGTTTTGTGATATGGTAAACTTCATATACTCCTTTTGTCATAATGGAATAGGCCATTATATTAGTAACATTCCAAGGAAGTATTAATTGCGATTGCATACTTAAATTATAAATCGCTTTATTACTAAATGGAAATTCATATCCTTCAATTTTTGATTTAATATAATTGATGTTTACATATATGTAATTCATTTTTTCAATATTATTCATACGCTTTAAAAATTCTGCTTTGCCTTTGAAGAAATAATCAAGTGGTATAGGGAAAGAAAGAAAAGTGCTAAAAGTCTTAATTTGATCAAATGATTGAAAAGATTGATTGCTAATTAATTTTCCTGACTCAGCATTAAAAATAAAACGACTATCATCCCTACTTAATTTATAATTTGCTCCTATTTGAACAAACTGAAAGGCATTAAGTTTAACTTCATAATTATCGTAAAAAGCAGGTTTCAATAAAATGTTTCCAGCTGATGAATTATATTGATTAAATAATGCACTATTATTGGGATCAATCATATCATAATTTGGTTGTTTTATTTTTTTTGAATAAGTAGTACTTAAATTCATATTCGAATTAATCTCGAAATTTGCACTAGCCGAAGGGAATAATTTAGAATTGCTAAACTTTATATTTTCTACAATATTGCTTGCAAACCTTTCAACATTAAAGTCTTCAAATCTTAATCCACCTGTGAAATTAAATTTTTTAACTTTTTTACGAGCCTCAACATAAAATGCTAAACTATTTTCCTTGTAATTAAAATCGATATTGTTGCTTATATTACTAAAGTTATAAATTCCATAATCTCTAACTTTAACCACATTATATTTACCGCCTGTATTTATTGAAAAATTCAGATCCTTAAATGGTATTGCAAAATCATATTTTAAATAAGCATTAGTTAAGCAAAAATCTATATTACTTAAATTAGTTTCATTCATTAAGGACTTTGACAACTTAATAGGGTTTTTACTATATGTATTAACAAAAGCAGTAATATCAAGAGTTCTACCCAGAGAATCTATTTTGTATTTATATTGAAAACTTAATTCATGATTACTATGTTGGTTTTTTGTAGTCCCGTTTTCCGAATAATTAACGCCATCCCCCAAAGTTGTTGCATTAAATTCAAGCCTATCATTGGCAAATGTATTATTGTAGTTAAATAATAAACTTGATTTATTACTTAGTTTATAATTTGTTCCAATTCTAAAATATACATTGCGATAATTATTTACCATGGAATTAGTTTGCAAAAGAGTCTTTACAGGATTAAAGGAGGTAAATGTTTGTACTGTTGATACTAGTTCTTCATTAGTTATATAATTATATCCAAGCATTGTTTGCCATGAAAGATTATTATTTCTTCCATTAAGCAAAATTTGAGGGCTTGGGTTTTGATATTTATTAAAATTATAATTGAGATTAACACTAGCATATAAGCCTTTCTGATGTTTTGTGTTTGATAAAATATTAATCACTGAACCATTAGATGTAGCATCAAATGAAGCACCCGGGTTATGTATTAATTCTATCTTTTCAATTGCATTTGCAGGTACGCTCGAGAGATAGTTTTCCAAATCTTTTCCATTCAAAGTGCTTGGAGAACCATCAATATATATTTTTACATCTTTTCCGTTTAAAGTTAGATTTCTTGAGGGAGACAAAATCACTCCGGGCAATCGTTTAATTGCATCAAAGCTACTGCCACTATTTAGCATTGAATTATTCTTTAAAGTAACTACAGTTTTGTCTGTTTCAATTTTTAAAAATTGTTTCCTATTCCCATAAACAGTTACTTCCTTTAGTAATGAAGTTTTTTGTTTCAAATTAATCCCAGTTAAAATAATTTTTCCTTTATTAGTTTCATTAATTTCAAAATCCAATCGTTCAGTTTCAAATTCAAGTCCAGAAAGTGATATTGTGTATTTACCAACATTTAGTTCTTGAACAATTTCAAATTGACACCCTTTGTATGTAGCGCTTATAATTTTTGAATTTTTATTAATTTCAATTTTTTCTATTGTGAAATTTCGTTCTACAGTATCAATATTGCATTTAATATTTTTTATGACGCTATTAACCTCAATCACAGCTTTAATTATTTGGGCTTTTGAGTTTGTTATTCCAATATAAAAGAACAATATTGGTAAAATGGATTTGACTATATTTTTCATGATTTGATTATTTAAATTATAGAAGAATAGAATTGCCGAAATCAATAATGGGTTTTGATAAATAAGCATTAGATATACAAAAAATAGGGGTTGGTTTCTCTAATATTAATATTACAAATAGGCAAGAATAATTGAACCGAACATTAATCTTTACTCAAATATTAATACATGACAAAGAAGAGTTCAGATAACAAAATTCTTTAGAAGAAAGCTTGTCGATAAATACAAATTTTTTGCATCTTATTTATTTTTCACAAACCTAATCGTGAAAAAAGAGAGCATCCAATTATTTTGACGTGTAGATAGATTATAGGGCTAAAAAGATAAATAACATCTAATTAATTTGATTCATAAAGTATGAATCAAATTAATTATAGGCTTAAAATTCAGGTACCGAAATCATTAAAGTAGAATTTTCATTACAAGAGAATGATTGGTTTTTAAATAAGATTAAAAAATATAATCTAAACGCAGATAATTACTATGATGTTCCCTTACAATCGTTTGCAGAATTTCTTTGTTTGCTGCATTATCTTTTGTACTAATCAAAATGCGAATGCTAAACACCCTTATAGCATCATATACACTAAGCGATATCACTTATTTATTGCATTTGGCAATTGAAATAATGGAACCTGATTGCCTATTGATAATTTTAGTGGAGATGCAAAGTCCAATGCTAACTAGTCAGCATTAACATTAAATACATCTAAAGATTCTTTTGAGATTATTGTAGCAAGTTTTTCTGTAACACCAATTTTTCTTCATTGTAATTGGGGATTCTTCTTGTTTCTGTCATTGTAATTGTTTTTATATTTTTTGTCATATCGACAACACAAAACTGCAACACTTGACAACGATAAAAAATGAAGTAGATTAGGATATAGGATTATTAGAAATATTAATTTTATTTACACTAAATTTAAATAAAGATATTTCCAACCAACACTTCATCACAAAAGGAATGCTATTGAAATATTTCCATATTCATGATGATCAACAGTTGTAAACTCTGCGGATTGAATCACCTGCGAAAACGAAGCTGAAAACATTCTGCTTTCATAATTAATACCAAACGTCAATTTTGAAAGTAATCTGTTAATATCGCCAGAAGAAACTACATAATCGTTCTTACTCAATTTTAATCTTTGTTCACTTAACCCTTCTTGCAAAGAGCCATTATATCCAACGATTGTAAGACTGGGATTTAATATAAAGTAAAACGCTTTTTTATGCTTATTCTCTCCTTCGAGATTTATTATGTTATAGTTACTGAAATAGGAATTAAGCTTGCCGAATCTCACAGTAAAACCAGCAGATGCGTTGTCATACAGAGTACCTACATTTAGTTCCATAGTAGTTACAATATCTAATTTATTACCTAAGGAAAGTATACCTTTATCATACTTAGTCATATAGTTCAGCATCAGTTCACTCTTTAATTGAGTATTCCATCCTTCAGGCTTTGTATAACGTATAAGTTGATGAACAAAGATTTGTGTTTCTCCAGCTAAAGCAGCTGGACCTAGAAATCCTATTGCAAACGACTTGGTTACCCTACTTCTTGAAAGTTCATTAGAATAAATGCTACCAAAGGTTCCGTATAATACTCCGGCATATGGGTAATCACCCTTTTGAAAACCTTTTTTGGCAATATTATCAGGCGTATTCATTATTTGCTTTAAAGAAATAAAATACAGTGGAGACAAGCTTATAGCGTGATCTGAAGAAGGTTTTATATTACTTTCTTTTTTTTTATAAAAATAATTAAATTCAATACCTGCGGTATAATATCGATCTGTGCCACTACCTCGATAATTAAAATAATCATCGTCAAAACTTATTTGAAATAATTGTGGATCAACAATGCTTTTATTCTGTGCATTAACTGAAAACTGTGATAAATAAAGTAGACTTATTAGTAACCCTTTTATTGTACGATTTATATTCATATTTTTTAAATTAATTTTGTTACTCGCACTAAATACTTTTCATATTATTACTTAAAATTCTATCGTGGCTAAACTTTAATTGAAATTTGTTCTGCGATGAATTATCAATGACAACACAAAGTTGCGGCAGCACTAAGATTAAAAAATATAGTCTAAACGCAGATAATTACTATGATGTTCCCTTACAATCGTTTGCACAATTTCTTTGTTTGCTGCATTATCTTTTGTACTAATCAAAATGCGAATGCTGAAAGCCCTTAAAGCATCATATACGCTAAGCGTTCCTTCTGCACTGTCCTTTCTTCCATTAAAAGGGAATACATCCGGCCCACGTTGGCATTGAGCATTGATATTGATACGACCTACCTGGTTTGCAAGTTCATCAATTAAATGGCCAATCAATTTTGAGTTGGTCCCAAAAATACTTAGCTGTTGGCCAAAGTTTGATTGAACAACATAATCAATCACCTCTTCAATATTCTTGTATGGAACGATCGGGACTACAGGTCCAAACTGTTCTTCTGAATACAGGCGCATTTTAGCATTTACCGGATAAAGCACAGCAGGATAAAAGAAGGTATCATTCACTTCGCCTCCATTTTCATTGATCACTGAAGCACCAAAATGTTTGGCATCATTTACCAGATCGGTTAAATAGGCTGTTTTACCAGGCTCAGGTAAAGGGGTAATTTTAACATCCTTTTCCCAAGGCATTCCACATTTTAAATTTGCAACTCCTTCAGTAAATTTTTTAATGAAAATATCTGCGATATCCTCATGAACAAAAATTATTTTTAATGCAGTGCATCGTTGTCCATTATAAGAAAGAGATCCAGCCAGGCTCTCATTTACAGCAGTAGTAATGTCAGCATCTTGTAATACAATAGCAGGATTTTTTGCATCTAATCCAAGCACACTTCTTAGTCGATTTGGTTTGGGATGTAATTTCTTAATATCACTTGCGCCCTTGTTAGTTCCTATAAAAGCAAACACATCTACCTTTCCACTTTCCATTAAAACCCCCACTGTTTCTCTGCCTTTACCATAAATGATATTAATTACCCCTTTAGGGAAACTATCTTTAAATACAGTAAGTAAAGGTTTTATAAAGAGCACTCCAAACTTTGCAGGTTTAAACACAACTGTATTTCCCATAAGCAAAGCAGGAATTAATGTTGTAAAGGTTTCATTCAAAGGATAATTATATGGTCCCATACACAAGGCAACACCTAATGAAACACGTCTTTCCTGAGCAATAACACCTTCTTCATTCTCAAATTTCGAATTATCATGATCTAAGTTTTTTAATTCCTTGATGGTGTCTTCAATATAAATACAGGTTCGATCAAATTCTTTTTCACTATCAGGTAAATTTTTACCAATTTCCCACATCAACAGTTTAACAACTTCGGCCCTTTGCTTTTTCATTTCAACAAGAAATTTTTCAACATGTGCAATTCTATTTGCAACACTCATCGTTGGCCACTCACCTGTTCCATTATTATAGGCAGCTACAGCTGCATCCAGCGCTTCTAAGGATTCCTTTTGAGTTAAAAGGGGTGTTGAGCCGATAATGTTCTTTTCTATTTTGGCTCCTGTATTAATTGATACTGGCGACACCACTTCATTCATAGGCCCTTCCCAATTGCGTAGTTCTCCATTTACAAGATATTCACGCTGTTCTATGAATTCGTTCAGATGCCATTCATTGGGTATTTGAGCTATTTTTGGAAAAATATTTTCAATTGTTTTCATGTTATACGTTTTTAGGATTTTTTAATTATATATAAATATGTACCTATTTTAAAATTTGAAAGTTGATTTAAAGGATAAATATGAAATGTCTTTCCCATTGCCAGTTGAAATAGGATATTTCCCAGCTTTGAAAAAAGAGGCATCGACAGAGAGGGTGAGGTTTTTTGTAATTTGATAATTTGATTCCAAAACATAAAATTCACCTAATACTTTCTCTTTTGAGCTATAAATCAAATTGGGACTTGGTCTGTTTTGTACCATGCTGGGAGAATAAGTCCCATCCTGATCACTTTTTCTGGAAAGGAAAAATAATTGAACCAAAATATTTAGCTTTTGTATGGGATTAATTTTTATGTACGGATATAAACTAATCATATTAGTAGCTCCAATAGGTACTGCTAAACCATAAGCAGGTTTGGCATAAATTAAATTATATGTATTTAAATTTTGATCATTTCTATTTTTGTCACCCGATGCAACATTTGCAGCAAAACCTAATATCAAAGATTTTTTAGGAACCAAAAGAAAATTTAAATCTGCCAAAATATTATATGCATTAATATTTAGATTATTGAATTTTCCAGATTGATATGATCCTTCAAATTCAAAATTCATTCGTTTAAAATTAGAAAATAAACGAGCACCATAAGTTTGCCTGCTTTCATCTCCAGATTGATAATTATATTTTCTTAATTTTGATTGAAAATCAATCAAATAATAATCAAATCCTATTTTACGATTTAAAATAAATTGTGTCCAGTAAATACCAAATAGCCCTTCTTTAAGACTTTCATCATCAAAAATATATTGTTTTGAAATGACTTTTGAAACTGCAAAAAAGTCTAATGAACCGTTTTTAAATTCCTTTTTAATAACTACGCCGTCAAATGTAAGCCTAGTATTAGGCCCTTCGCGTACAGTAATTACGCGGTTATTGCCATAAAGAAGTTCTTGCCTTCCAAATCGAAATTTCCATTTTTTCAATTTCAATTCTGCAAATGCTTGATGAATACCTAATTGATTTTCATCTATTTCAGGTACAATAGGGTTATTATTAAATAAACGAAACGTATTATTAAGTTGAAAAAAGAATCTAAAATTGTTACCAACTTCTAAATTCGCATGTATCATTAATCGATGTAATAGTTGGTTCGTTGAAATATCATGATAGCTAGTTGGAACATCCCCAAAATTAATATTAGTCGAGTTCTGAAATTGTTCTCTTAATTCACCTCCAAAAGAAATATATGTTTTATTTCCTAATGAAAGATATTTGAAATTATCAAACCCTTTTTTAAGACTATCATTTTTCAAAAGTTTAAAATTATCATCATAGCGTAAAAGATTAATTTTATTTTGTGCTATCGTTGTTGTAAAAGTCATTGCAAATACAAAAGTCAACTTGCAAGATAATTGGAGTATTTTTTTCATAAATTATTTTTAGTGCAGAATTCAAACCATGGGATGGAATTTTTAAATACCTACGCTTCATATTAAAAAGCAGGCCATTATCATAATAAATAATGACCTGCAGTATTATCAAACTTGGGGAGAATATTAATATGGCTTTATAACTTGACCTGTATTTGCTCCGAATACACTTTTACGAAAACCAAACTCTAACTGTTGCATGGTTACTGGAATATCTCCAGGAAAATAAGGGAAATATTGTGGTGAATTTTCAATAACAGTAGGGCTCACTGCATTAATACGAATTCCATTTTCTAATTCAATTGCTGCTGCACGTACAAAACCTTCAACAGCACCATTCGCCGCAGATGCATTTGCAAAATTTAATTGTGGTTCATGAGTTAAGGCTCCAGTAATTAAAGTAAATGACCCTTTTGGTGCAATATAATTTTGACCAATTAACACCAAATTAATCTGGCCCATTAATTTACCTTCAATCCCTTTTCTAAACTCTTTGTCATTTAACTTTTTCCATGGCCCTACAAAAGTTGGACCTGCAGTACAAATAAGTGCATCAAATGGCCCTATTTGCTGATACATGTTTTCAATAGACTCAGTTGAGGTAATATCAACATCAATGTCTGCCCCTTTTGATGCAACCTTTATTACATCATGATCTTTTTCAAATGCGCTTACTAAATGTTTTCCCATTGTGCCTGTAGCACCAACGATAATAATTTTCATCTTCTTGTTCATTTTTTCTTTTTTTAATGATACAACAAAGGTATTTTCAAGCGTTTATTTCAGATAGGACAATGATTTAGTTATATAGGATAAAAATGTGTTTAAACAAAAATTGAAAAACATTTCACTACTAGGATATTTTGTTATTTATTAAAATAATTAAAATGCCCCTAGCTTTTTAAAGCTAAAGGCATTTATTAAAATATACTTAAGTAAAAAATATGTAGTTTATTTTTTCTTCGCAACAAATCTAATTACTGATCCTTTTCCAATATGAAACTTCCCTTCATTTAAATCTATTTCTTCTTCTTCCAAATAGAGAATTTCATAATTAATAAAATCATGCAGAATTTCTTCTTTTGAGTAAAGCATTGCGATGTCTTTTGGCCCACCAACTTTAGGGTTAATACTATTTAGATGTATATGTTTTTTACTAAACGCCTCAAGAATGATTAATCCGCCAGTTTTTAAAATTCCTGACAATTTGTTATGAAATATTGATTTTTTTTCTGCTGCAAAATGTGCGTAAACCAATCCAATTGCGTCAAACGATAAATCATCAAAATGAAGCTGTTCAAAGTCACAAACAATATAATTAATACTTGTCTGTTTATCTTTTGCAAGCTCAAGTGCTTTAATCTTCCCTTCTATACTTAAATCGAAAGAAGTTACAGTCCAACCAAGTTGTGCCGCGAATACACCATTTCGTCCTTCACCATCTGCAGGCATTAATAAGGTTTGGGGAGCATATTTTTGAATCCATTCTTTAAAAAACAAATTTGGTTCCTTTCCATAAACAAATTCAGTTTCTTTATATCGGTCATCCCACATATTTTTATATTCAGTATCCCATGAATTATTCATAATGTATTATTAAAATTCTTCTAAAATCATTTTTTTACTTGCAGTCATTCCAGCAATATTCCCCATTGCTACTGAATTTGCTACTGAACGTAATTTAGTAGTATTATCACCACAAGCTAGTATCCCATTGATAGTTGTTTCTTGAAATGGATTAACTTTTATATACCCTTCTTCAGTTAAATCACATCCTAACATTTCCGGAATCTTACAATGCTGCTGAAATGAATTTCGAGAATATAAAGCATTCAAATAAAATGAAGAAAGATCACTGAAAATAATTTTTTCAATTTTACCATCGGAATGAATAAACTTAGTAATCTTTTTTTCAATTATTGAAATTTGATGGTGTCTCAGTTTTTCCATTTGCTCAAATGTCAATGTAGATTTTCCATTTGTAAATAAAATTAACTTACTAGTCCAATTTGAAATAAGTGTGGTTAACTCAAATGCATTATCACCATTTCCTAGAATTCCAGTTATCTCATTTTTGACTTCATACCCATGGCAGTAAGGGCAATGAAGAACTGAAATACCCCAACATTTTTCGAATCCTTCTATGTTAGGCATAGCATCCTTAATCCCAGTAGCAAAAATCAACTTTTTGGCAGAATAAATATCGCCAGAAGATAATTCAATCTCAAACCCATTTTCAATTTTTTTCCCATTTATTGCCAATCCATCTATAAAAGTAACTGTTGGGTACGCTTTAACTTGTGCTTTTGCTATGGCTGAAATTTCAGATGGGGATTTACCATCTTGAGTAAGAAAATTATGCGAATATGGGGTTTGAATATTACATGGCATACCATTATCTATTACTAAAACATGCTTCATTGCTCTACCTAATGTCATAGCAGCAGAAAGACCAGAATAACTTCCTCCAATAATGATAATATCGAAACTATTATTAAATAACATAAGACTTTTTTAAAATATATTAATATAAAATTATTTGAGATTATTCTAAATTGTTACTTCTAATGGTCTATATAATTTTTGGTGTAAATTAAATCCTTCTACAATTAACCACACTCCAATAAATAATTCCCAAACTCCTCCAGGTATCGTGTGGTACAAATGCATATTATATCCAAGAATTTCAAAAACCGACCCAAAGAAAATAGTCAAATACCCGAATAAACCCCATAAAGAAATAAACTTTGGAACTAAATTGGCCTTATAAAGTATATAGCAAAGAAAAATTGAAGCTAATCCAACAAAGATCATGGCAATCTGGTATGCATATTCGTTAAGATTTAAATACAACCGGCTAAAAGATTGCAAAGCATTTCTAAATTGATAATCAGCAAGGGGATACTCTTTAGAAATTGAAAATTGAACTAAAATAAACAATACTTGAAGTGCAAGAAATGTTGCATTAATGATTCTAAAACTCAAATACCCATAAGCAAAACGCTCGTTATAGTTCTTCAAAATAGGGAACATTAATATTCCATGAGATGCGTCCCATACCGAAGTCATCAATAGAAAAATTGCACCTATTGTAAGCTTAAGACTATTTGAAGGAATCAAAGAAAGATAATCTGGTTGATTAAAAATTGATTGAATAAGTATATTTCCAAAAATACCAAACAACATACCAGCTAAATATAATACTCCAACTATTCTAGCAATTTTTTTTATCGGTTTAACTTTCCCCATGACATTTTATATTTAGTACCTTGTATTATTTAGTTTAATTTGATTAACTAAAATAATTTTACAACTTACTTTTTTTGGGCATTAATAATCCAACTACCATATCTAAAAATGGAAGTCCAACAAATACAATCCATGGCACTAATGAAATAGTTAGAAATAATGTTCTTTGATATAAAGGCAATTGTGCTAATTGTTTTCCAAACAAATAAAAAAATAATGTGATTGAAGGATATATTACTACCCATATTCTTAATGCTGCTATCATTTTCATTTTTGTTTTCATATAAGTTACTTTTTTGAATTATTGATTCATCAAAAGTACTTTCGATTGTATGCAACAAGTAGGATAAAAATGGAGTTAAATAGGACTTATTTAAAATTTTGACGGAACGCCTCAGGAGAATAACCTGTATGTTTTTTGAAGAATCTGATAAAATAAGAAACATCCTCATGTCCAAGATCATCTGCAATTTGATTAACCAGATTAGAAGTTGCAAGTAAATTCCTTTTAGCTTCTAAAATCATATACTCATTTATTAAGTCTGATGCTGTTTTATTGAGTGTAGTTTTAGTAATCGCATTGAGCTGATAAGTTGAAAGATGTAGCATTTCTGCATATTTAGATACCTGCTTATATTCGAAAATATGAGTCTCAATTAAATCAACAAATTTCTCAAGTTGCAACTGTGAATATGAACTATGCTCATTTAAAGAACTATTTTTATTTTGACGATGTCTAACTAGTTCGATAAAGAAAATACTCATACTAGACTTAATTACTTCTAAATATCCTTCTTGTTTTTCTGAATCTTCTTGAAATATAAATGCTAATATTCCAAGTATTTTTTTTACTCTTTGTGCATCTAATTGACAAAGATTTTTAGTACTAGCCTTTTGTAATAATTGGCTAGAAGTCTTATCATTAGGGTAATAGAAATTCGAATTAAATTGCATTAGATAACCTGTACTTCCAGCACGTAAAGTAATTTGATGCACTTGCCCAGGTCGCATAAAAAAAATAGAATAATTACAAACCTTATATTCAATAAAGTCAATTTCATGAAATCCTGATCCCTTTTTTAAAAGTAAAATATAAAAAAAATCATGCCTATGGAGTTCCTGAATCAAATCTTCTCCATCAAGTAACTCATGAATACTTCTTATATTAAAGCTGCCAACTAAATTCGGTTCTTTGGGTTTTGATTTTATTTGCCTTATTGGTATTTTAGTCATACAACAATTTTAAGCTTAAAACAGCAATCAAAATATAATGAAATGTTTCTAAATATTTACCTACAACAAACCTAATCTAAGTCTTATAAGTTATAATTTTTTTTTGACGTAAGGCCTTATTTATTGTAGGAAAAGCAAGAACATACCCTTATTTCAGATGTAGCGCTTATTTAGTTAAGAAATAAAAGCCAAATTTATTAATGTCTGTCGGAACTAATGATGCTAATGCCGAAATTATATTGTCCAGACCTGCTTTTGCAAATCCTTATTTTGCTTGCAGTTTTTTATTCGCTAATAAAAAATCATCCAGCGTTTTATTGAAAATTTCTGGTTGATCCATTAACGATAAATGTCCAGCATTTTGAATTATATGAAGCTTTGCATTTGGGATAATTTTAGCTGCTGCTTCACCATATTCAACAGGAAATAATTTATCATCTTTCCCCCAAATGATCAATGTTTCATTTTCTATTTGCTTTAATAATTCTTC
>JBAXLO010000052.1:0-24427 GCA_037134755.1 Bacteroidota bacterium
GCAAATAGTATAAATAACTTCCAAAGACTTATACCTTGGTTCATTTCTTTTATCATTTCACCAAGATGTCTTTTACTTGTTTCAATAACCGATGTGTTTTTTAATTGTTTATCTTTAACCAAAGTGTTTAAATCCTTAATTGAATAACAATCCGGTTGCGATTCGTTTCTATCATAATTTAATGAAATTCCTGATAGTTTAGTATTTCCTGAATAAATTAAATAATTTCCTGCTTTCTTTATCTGATTATGAAGAAAAATATTTGTATAAGTATCAATTGTTTTTGTTTCAGGTATTATTTCAAAATTTTGTTCACTACCTTTTATCTTTAACACATTCTCGTTATTAGCAGATGAAAGAATGTTTTGTATCTCAATCACTTCATCGTTACCTATTGTGTAGGATAATTTATTGGCAGGTATACTTTGCAATGCAATATTGAATAAAGCAGGAACAAATATGGCATGTTTAGGGAAGTTGCTCCAAGTTGTATTTAAAGAAGTGGCACAAAGATATATCTTCCCTTTTCCTGAATAGGAAACGGATAAGAAGTCTTTTCCATTTTGCATTTTTAATAAGGATTCCTTACGGGATAAAAGCTTATCATTTAAAGTAAAATGAGTAAATACTTTTGGTAAGTCAATGTTCTCAGGAATCTTCTCAAATACATCCGAAAAGATGGAATGATTTAGATTAATAGTCTCTATTTTCGAATCAGCTGTGTCAATAGATTGGTAGCCTCCGCAGTTTAAAGCAGAAGTTAACTGACGATAACTTTCTAAATCTGCCTTTTCGGAAGGGAATATTAATAAACTTCCTCCATTTATAACATATCTATTTATTTCTTGTGTAAGTCCTGATGATATTGATTTTATTCCGTTCAACACTACTAAAGTATTGTTTTTTAATAGTGAGTAATCAATATTGTTTTCAGATGAATTCTTAAAAACAAATACAGAGTCAAGTTTAAATAACTTATTTAAATATGGTGACTCCCCATCTCCATTAATAGCCAAAAGATGTATGTTTTCGGCAACATTAAACGAAAAGAAATATTTATCATCGTAAGTTAAAGGGTAATCAGTTATTTCTGCATATCCGTTTTCAATACCATTCTCATCAATTCTAAATGTTAATGGTATCAGTAATTCTTCTTTTTCTTTTATATCAAAACTTGCAACAGCTCTTTGTTTCCCATTTATCATAAGTTTAAGTGGGATTTTCTCGTAAGGTACATCCGATGCATTTTTTATCTTTACGATTAGTTTAACTGTTTTTCCTAATTGCATTACAGGAGTGTCGAACCAACAACTATCAATATATATATTGTTAATTTTCTGAGAACTTATTGGGATAAAACAAGTAGTTAAATTTGTATCTAACTTAAGTGAATTGATATCAATAATGCTTTTCTGGAAGTCACTTATAATATATGATGTTTTATTAACTGAATTAACAGTATTCTCAATGTCCATCTGTCGTTTAGTAATCTCTGAAAGCTTTTTTACAGATGGAGATATCTCTACTTCATCAAGCAATTCTAGGAACTCATCTTTACTTAACAAACGTTGATGTTTTCCTTCAAAGTCATTTGTTAATAATTGAAAAAGGTCAGAGTTATTATAGGCTGATAATATTTCGCGAGCCTTTGTTTTAGCTACATCCAGAAGCTTATTCTCATCTGATAATGCTTCCATACTAAAAGAGTTGTCAACATAAATGCTCACAACATTTTTACCTTGTATTGTTTTTTTAGTTCCTGCAAAAGGAATAAATGGCTGTGCAAATGCAAATACAAGACAAGCAATAGCGAGTATCCTCATGATTAAAACAATTAAATGTTTCAATCGCGAATACTTTTGAGTTTGCAATTTCAATTCTTCTAGAAAGCTTACATTCGAAAAATAAACTTTCTTAAATCGCCTGAAATTAAACAAATGTATAACCACAGGTATTCCTGTAGCTATTAAACCCCACAAAAAATATGGATTGATAAATTGCATTTGCTTCTATTAATATAATGTTTATAAACTTCGACAAAATTAACTATAATAACAATCACAATTCCGATTGTTGATAAATTTATTTTTAATGTTGATATAATATTTAGAGAAGAACTAAAGAAATCTCATTGTAATAAGGAAGAATATTGCCTTAATAAAGGTTTTGCTATTTACTTAACTGATTTTAGTTTCTCCTTTTTGCGTCAAAATATAATTTAACAAAACAATAGAATAATATCTTTTATTTCTAATTAGCTCTTCAAATATTGTTTTTAAATTGTCTATTAATCCTTTATCCTTAGCAATTGAAAGCAATCCTAATGTTCCTACACAGTTTATTCCTAAATTCTCTGCAATATTCCTTGCCTTTTTATCATCTATTAATAGAAAGTCGGCTTGCAATTCTTTATATAATATAACAGATTGCGATTCTCCATAGTCCATAACAAAAGTCAAATCATTAAAACCTTTTATTTGAGATATCTTATCTTTGAAAAATATACAAATCCGTTTATGAAATGGTTTTTTATCGTCAATTGAGATTTCATCCCATACTGCTTGAGGTATCTTAATATCATCAAATAACGAATTAAGTAATTCAAGTTTATCAATAAGAGCTAAAGAAAATATTGGTCCCGAATCAGCAATAACCAGTCCGTTTTTCATATTATTTTAACTTTTCAATATCTTTCATAACATCATCTTCCGTCAAATTAGAAATGGGTACACCATTTTCAAATAATAATGTTTCAAAATCAAACCTTGATAATCCTGCTATTTGTGAAGCTTTGCCAATTGTTAATTTTTGTAATTTATATAGTCTTATAGCCAATGAAAACAGTATATCTTGTTTTAGTTCTTTTTCATTCTCATTCAGAGTTAATAAAATATCTGAAGGAAGATCTATCGTTATAGTTTGTGTATTCATACTATTTATTTTTTACAAAGATACGAATAAAATGTATTCTAATTCGTAATTCTTAATTTTTAATTCGTAATTGATTTTCTTATTCATTTAAACCTTTCCCATTAAGGATTTGCTGAATACATTTATCAATCCTCGATTCTCTTGTTTTTGATTGTTTTGGTTGTGAGAAATAAAAAAGATATGCTCTTTGCCTACCCGGTGTCAATGCTTCGAAAGCAGTTTTCAAGTCAGGGAATTCATTTAATTTGAATTGAAATTCTTCGGGAATATCATATTCTTCAGTCTTTTTAAAGCTAACTTTTAAGCCTGCTTTCTCTATTTCAATAGCTTCATAAATATAAGTTTTTATGATCGGTTCCAACTCAATTACTTCATTAAAATTAGTGAATCTTATCTGACGACCAGCCTGTACATTCTCTGTTTGTTGAATTAAAATACCATTGGCATCATTTAACAATGCACCTTTGAAAAACAATAGTGCAAAGTATTCTTTAAACCCATGTATTAATACTATATTGCTATTCTGAAACGTATAACAAGGCCAACCCCATTTCAATTCTTCGTTTAACTGACAGTCGCGAACGATCTTTCTTAATTGTTCCACTTCTTTATGCCACTTCCCTGCTTTTTTTAAAAATACATCACCCTTAGCATCCATTCTATTTATTTATTATTCTTGAAAATAATAGAACACTTTTCTTTAAATAATGTTTTATCCTACTAAACCTTAATCCAACCTATGCTTTTTTACCTCTATCTTTCAGTAACATTAATACCTCTAGCATTTTACCATATTGATCAAATAAATTCAAGTAAGTAGATCCTTTTTCAAATCTATCAATCTTATTTTTTTCTATATATTTTTGTAAACCCTCCATTGAATCCATGTCAACTTTTTCAAAATAATTAATAAACTCATACTGTGACATCCAATCTCTTTTTTCGAGTTTCTCTTGTAATCTGCCATTCTTTACTATAAAATCAATAGTTAGCTTATTTACTATTTCTTCATAATTCTCTGCTGTTATTGTTACTTTCATTTTGTTTTGGTATTATTTTTATAATAATTATTTCTTTATTAAATTTTAACTGAAATATCAACTACCCCACCAAACTTATTTAATTAATCGCAGCACTCCTAACAGGGCTTTGGATTAAAGCTGTTTTGCTTTTCTTACCGAAATACACGGCAATGTAATACACTGTCTTACTAATATCAGCAGCATTAAAGGTAGTTTTAAAATTACCTCTAAAAGCCGGACCCATATGCGACATTTTTTTAATATCAGTTGGAGGTGCATCACCACCTATTTGCTGGTAAATTTCTATACTTTTAGCATCTTTAGGTACTCCCTGCATACCATTGGCTGAGTTGCGGGTAAATACTTTGTGTTGTAAATGATCGCTTGAATCAATCTTAGTAATGCCCGGATAACTATCTAATGCACTACCCACTAAAGCATTTGCAGGAGCTTCTCCTGTATATATACCTTTTATGTACCAGGCAAGTAATTTAGCCAATTTAAGATTGCCTGCAACAGCTTTTTGAGCCTGTGGTGCCCAATTATTATTTATTAGTTTAAGTAACTCGCTAATAGCTGCATTTATCCTTTCGGTTTTCGCTTTATATGCAACTAAAAGTGCTGCTCTTTCGCTCAACATTAAGGTTACAGCATCGGCTTTTGCTTGTATAACTGCCGGAGTAGGGTCAAGATTAGGGGCTATTGTTGGATTAGCAGTAGCTGCATCAGATAAACATAAGATTCTCTTAATGAAACTAAGTATAGATAAGCCTCTTAAACCGGAAATTAAAATCAGTTCTTTTATTAATTTTTTAGGTGTTGCCATAATACAATATATTTATTTAAGACTTAAGTTTAATGTATTTAAATTATCATATAAAAGTGTCAATCCTTTATATATATTTTCAACTCCCAAGTATGCAAGACTGAATCTTACACATGCGGGGCAGACTTTATCATTACTAAAACCTTGTCTTAATAATGGAAGACTTATTCCTAAACATGAAAGACTCAAACCTAGACATTCAAAACTCGTTCCTTCACATGAAGGCGTGGCTTTATAACATGAAAGGCTTCTTCTTAATAATGCGAGATTCTCCCTTACACATGCCAGAACAGGTCTTGCATATTCGGGGAACGACTTTTTATGTTTAGGAATGATAGATATAGATTGATAAATGCTTCTTTGAATGTGTGATATCAAGCTTTGATGTAAAGGCATTGTTTTATAATTTCGCATAATGCAGCCTTTAAAACAGTGAATAATGAATTGATTTAAATGATTCGTTGCTTTATTTAAATCAATCAATAAAATATTTAATTTAATGAAAATACAATTTATGGTATTGATAAATATGAAACGCAGTAGCGATACACGTGCTATTATTGGGCCTAGCGCATGTGAAATGTTTGAATTTGTGATTGTAGAAACTTCCCTTTTCATTTTAAATATTAAGCCAATCCAGTGTATCGGCAAGTATTAATGTGATGCTGGTTGATGTTCTATCAGATCATTATAACAATAATTATAATCAATGATTTACTCTTCTAAGAGGTGTGCAAGTTATAAATTAATTCAATACAAAAGTCATTTATTATCTTTTATTTTATGATTTAAATAATAATAATGATAAGTATTTTGTTAAAGTATTGTAAATCATCAAATCACTAAATCACCAATTCACCAATTCACCAAATCCTATTTCGATTTCCTCAGCAGATTCCATCCATAAATAATTATTATCAAGAAGAAAATGGATGTCACAACACCTGTCAAACTTAAGAAACTATCTTCTTTTACAAAGATTAATCTTTTTATACCTAATACCAACATGTTAATACCAATCAAAACAAATACATAAAACATAAACTTATCGCTATAAGCAACATTAGGTTTATAATTTTTGTAGTCTTCTTCCTCTTTATTTATTTTTTGATAATTTTTAGCATTATACGACTTATTACGAACACTTCTACCATACTTTTTATAATCTTCTACAATATCAAACTCTTTTATTTCAGGAGTCTCAATGTCTTTTAACAATGTATGATACGCCTCATTCAACTGTTGAAATTTAAGATTAGCATCCGCAGCATTATTAGCATCAGGATGAATAAGCTTAGCCTTTTTGCGGTAAGCTTTCTTGATCTGCTCTTTGTTAGCATCTGAATTTAACCCTAATATATCATAACATTGCTGAAGAAACATCTTTAACTAAATTTTGCACAAAGTTATATCTTTAATCAGAAATAGAATTAATCCTTCGTTATATTTTTTTAATTGTTAACTTTGCAGATAAATTTACTGTATGCGAATAGACATCATTACTATATTTCCTGAAATGTTTGAAGGCCCTTTTAATCATTCAATTGTAAAAAGAGCCAAGGATAAGCAACTTGCCGAAATACATTTTCACCAGCTTAGAGATTATTCCGATAATAAACATAAGCATGTGGACGACTACCCTTTCGGGGGAGGGGCTGGGATGGTGATGATGATTGAGCCTATTGCAAAGTGTATAGATACTTTAAAGTCACAAAGAACGTATGATGAGGTGATTTATACAAGCCCTGATGGCGAAATACTCACACAAAAGCTTGCCAATCGTATCTCTTTATTTAATAATATTATTTTACTTTGTGGTCATTACAAAGGTATTGATGAGCGTATCCGCGAACATTATATTACTTCCGAAATTTCGATAGGCGATTACGTTTTATCCGGTGGCGAACTTGCTGCCTGTGTAATTACTGACGCTGTTATCAGGCTATTGCCCGGTGTTCTCAACGACGAAACATCTGCTTTATCCGATTCATTTCAGGATAATTTGTTGTCGCCCCCTGTTTACACGCGTCCCTCTGATTATAAAGGTTTAAAAGTGCCTGATATTTTACTTTCTGGCAATGATAAACTTATTAACAACTGGAAATATGAACAAGCAATAGAACGTACAAAGCTAAGGCGCCCAGACTTATTAAAATAATTAGTGATTTTTAACTTTTACAATTCCCTGTTTTGTACTTTCGATTGTTTTTTTTATTAGTTTTGTAAAAAATACTTTAGATGTCATTTATATTTAAAAGCATCAAATAAAAACAAGAAATACATGCGCAATAACGCAAAAAAGAGCAATAAGAATAAGTCCGATACGGTTTCTGTTAAGAAATCATATAGTGCTCTTATTTCTTCTATTATCTGTTTCCTTTTTGCGTTTTTATTATATGCTAACACCCTTAATCATTCTTATGTTTTAGATGATGGTGGCCTTATTTCAGATAATTGGGTTGTTACTAAAGGGGTGCAAGGTATTCCCATTATCCTTAAAACGACATATTGGTATGGTTCAAATATTGTACTTAATACTTATCGTCCACTTACTTTAATAATGTTTGCAATAGAATGGCAATTATCTCCAAATAATCCTTTTATTGGTCATTTTATAAATGTTCTATTTTATGCAATTTCTTGTTTATTACTTTTTGTAGTACTTCGCAAATACCTGAGTAAAACACATTCTATTATTCCATTAGTAATTACTTTATTGTTTGCGGCTCATCCCATACATACTGAAGTTGTTGCCAATATAAAGAGTAGAGATGAAATAATGTCATTCTTCTTTTTAATGCTAACATTATTATCTTTACATCATTGGTTTAACAAAAGAAAATGGTGGAGCTTGCTTCTTTCATTGATACTTTACTTTCTTGCTTTTTTATCAAAAGAAGGAGTGATAACAATGCTCTTTTTGTTTCCAATTATTGGATTCTATTTCACTGAATCAAAACCTAAAACAATTATTATTGCTTCGTTATTGCTTATAATACCTGCAATAGCTTATATATTAATTCGGCAACAAGTAATTACAAAGGCAGAACCTCAGTTTGTAATGCCTATTACTAATTTCTTAGTTGGAGCTACTGATTTTACATCTCATTTTGCAACAGCCGTTATGCTTCTTGGGAAATATTTATTGCTTTTAATAATCCCGTACCAACTTGTTAGTGATTACTCATACAATCAAATACCTATTATTGGTTTAAGTGACCCTAAATTTATTTTATCATTGCTAATATATAGCGCTATGGGTATTTATATAATTCTAAACTTTCGTAAAAGAAAACAGGAAGTGTTTGGACTCTTATTTTTCTTAATAACAATAAGCATATATAGTAATACTCTGATCAGTATCGTTGCTTCTTTCGGTGAGCGATTGATGTTTCTACCATCACTAGGCTTCTGTATCTCTTTTGTATTCTTAATTAATCGATGGTTAAAAGTTGGAGTAAATAATACCCAAACAGGAATTGAAGTTTTAAGATCAAAACCTCTATTTACTTTAGCGTTGTTACTTATTTTAGTAATATTTAGTGTTAAAACTATTGTTCGAGCAGGTGAATGGAAAAATGAATTAACTCTTTTCAATAATGATATAAAACGTTCGCCTAACAGTGCTCAAATGTATTTTTATCTTGGATTTGCAAATTATGACATAACAGAAAAAGATAAAGAGATAAAAATGAATAAAAATCTAAATGATTCTATTTTACATCTTGCTATATCACATTTTGAAAAGGGTTTAAATATTTTAATAGATAAAAAGCCTGTTAATATCGATATTAACTATTTTGATGCTATAAAAAAAGACCCAAATATTCCAGTGTCATATTATAATATTGGACTTTGTTACTATAATTTAGGAGAATTTCAAAAAGCTATTGCGTTTTATAGAAAAGCAATCAGTATGGATGCAAACTATCCTAATGCACATTTGAACTTAGGGCGTATATTAGGAGAAACACAAAGATTTGAAGAATCAATTATTGAATTTAAAAAATGTATTCAATTCGATCCTGAGAACATAACAGCATATCATAATATTGGATTATCTTACCAAAATTTAAATAAACCCGAAGAAGCTAATGTGTGGTTTGAAAAGGCTAATATGCTTGAGCAAAAAAAAAGAAAATAAGGGGGGTATATTAGAAAACATATGATTTATATAACAATAAAAGTTAATACTAATTATTATTAAGCAAATAAATTAATGAACATTAATAAATTCACAAAAAGCAATTTTATATTACCAACTATTTGCTTTGTTTTTGCTTTTCTTTTATTTTCCAACACATTTAATCATTCTTTTGTTTTAGACGATTATGATGCTTATGCAAATAATTCAGTTGTGAAAAAAGGAATTCAAGGTATTCCTATAATTCTTAAAACAAACTATCGTTATGGTATAGATATGCTATGCGATAATATATATCGACCACTTTCACAAATTATGTTTGCTGTCGAATGGCAAATAGCTCCAAATAAACCACATTTGAGTCATTTTATTAATGTACTTTTTTATGCACTCTCATGTCTTTTGCTTTTTATAGTTTTAAGGAAATATTTAAACAAGTCACATCCACTTATACCGTTTCTAATTACCATATTCTATATTGCAATGCCAATTCATACAGAAGTGGTTGCAAATATTAAAAGTAGAGACGAAATTATGGCATTTTTATTTCTACTACTTACTTTTTTATGCTTATACAAATGGTTTACTGGAAATAAATGGTGGAAATGGCTTTTTTTGTTTATTTCTTTAGGTATGTTTTTTCTTTCCTTAATGTCAAAAGAAGGAGTTGTTACTATGCTTTTCTTGTTTCCAATCATAGGATGGTATTTTACTGATGCAAAACTTAAATCTATACTTATAAGTTCATTACTTATGCTATTTCCGGCTGTAGCTTATATTGCTATCAGATATTATGTTTTATCAAACATGTGTAATTCAGTAACAATTCCAATTATAACTAATTTTTTGGTAGGTGCTACTGATCCAGTATCTCATTTTGCGACAGCCTTGATGCTTCTTGGTAAATATTTATTACTTTCAATATTACCATACCAACTTGTAAGCAATTATACATATAATCAAATACCAATTATTGGATTGAGCAATCCTAAATTTCTTATATCTGTTTTAGTATATTTGACAATAGGAATATATGTTATTCTAAATATTCGTAAAAAGAAACCTTTGGTTTTCGGACTCCTGTTTTTCTTGATTACAATAAGTATTTATAGCAATGTATTTTTTCATATTGGAACTTCTTTTGGCGAGAGATTAGTTTTTATCCCAACATTAGGTTTATGTATTTCATTAGTATATATTATCACACAATGGTTGAAAGTTGGTATAATTAATAAAAACAAATCTATTATTGAAGTTATTAAATCAAAACCAATATTTACAACAATATTTATAATTATCTTAATAACATTTAGTGCAAAAACAGTTATTCGTGCTGCTGAGTGGAAGTCAGAAGCAATACTTTATGAGAAAGATATTAAACGATCACCAAATAGTGCTTCTTTATGTTATTGGTATGGCAATACGTTAGTTGAAAAGGCAAATAAAGAAAATGAAAAAGACAAAAAGGACGCTTTTCTTTATCAAGCTTTAAGTTATTTCGATAAATGTATCTCTATTTATCCTGACTATACTGATTGTTTAGAACAAATTGATTATACTTATATAGAATTAAGTGATTTTAAAAATGCTTTTGTTTATGCCAATAAGGCTTTAAGATTAGACTCAACAAAAGCTGTAACTTGGTATAATATCGGACTTTGTTACTATGAGTTTGGTAATACACAATTAGCATTAGAGTTTTATAATAAATCTCTTTCAAAAGATTCCAGGTATTCAAAAGCTTATCTGAATATTGGTCGTATATTAGGTGAAACACAAAAGTATGAAGAGTCTATTGTTTATTTTAAGAAATGTCTCCAATACGATCCTGAAAATATTACTGCACATAATAATATTGGATTATCCTATAAAAATTTAAATAAACTTGAGGAAGCTAAAATATGGTTTGGGAAAGCTCGTATGATTGAACAAAATCTAAAAAAAGAAAAGTAGAAATTTGAAATTTTAAATTCAAGTAATAATATATATATGGAAATTACTAAAAACATTAAAAATAAACATATATCTTTCTATGATAATAATAGAAGCTCATTTAAAATTTCAAAAGCAGCAATTTTCTGTTATTTGTTTGCCTTTATTTTATATTCCAATACACTTAAACATTCTTATGTATTAGATGATAATTCTGCGATTACTAAGAATTCAAATATAACTAAAGGCATACAAGGGATTCCCTTAATTTTAAAAACGTCTTATCGCTATGGAGTAAATAATAAAGGTGATAATATTTATCGACCACTTTCTCTTATTATGTTTGCAATTGAATGGCAGATAGCTCCTAATAATCCTTTTTTAGGTCATCTTATAAATGTTCTATTTTATGCAATCTCATGTTTGTTGCTTTTTATTGTTTTGAAAAAATACATGTTTAAGGTACATACATTAATACCCCTCGTGATTACTTTGCTGTTCACTGCTCATCCTGTTCATTCTGAAGTTGTGGCAAATATTAAAAGTAGGGATGAGATCTTGTCGTTCTTTTTTTTAATGTTAACTTTGTTATTCTTACACAATTGGTTTACCAAAAGGAAGTGGTGGAGTTTGGTAGTATCTATATTGATGTATTTTCTTGCTTTTTTATCTAAAGAAGGTGTTGTTACTATGATTTTTTTATTCCCGGTAATTGGATGGTATTTTACAGAAGCTAAGCCTAAAACTATTTTAATTGGTTCTTTCATATTAATTATTCCTGCAATTGCATACATTGCAATCCAAAGCCAGATAATTTCAAATTATGGTGTGTCATCAATAGCAAATATTCTCGATAATTTCTTAGTAGCTGTTCCTGATAATGCTTCATATTTTGCGACAACTATTATGCTTCTGGGTAAATATTTATTACTCACACTAATCCCTTATCAACTTGTATGTGATTATGGATACAATCAAATACCGATTGTTGGACTTAGTAACATTTACTATATTACATCTCTAATGCTTTATTTAGTTATGGTTATTTATGTTATTTTGAACATTCGTAAAAAAAGCTTCCTTGTATTTGGACTGTTGTTTTTTTTAATCACCTTAGGTTTGTATAGTAATGTATTATTTAAGATTGGAACTGCTTTTGGTGAGCGTTTATTATTTCTACCTTCTTTGGGTTTATGCTTTGCTTTTATATACTTTGTTGCCCAATGGCTAAAAGTTGAAATAAATAATAAAGCGCAAAAATCGGTATTGCAAATATTGAAATCTAACCAAATTTTCACTTCATTACTTATAATTATATTACTAACTTTTAGTGTTAAAACTATTGTTCGAGCCTCTGAATGGCAAAGCGAAGAAATACTCTTTAGTAATGACATTAAACGATCAACCGATAGTTATCATTTATCTATGTGGTATGGAAATTCGCTTTATGCAAAAGCTATTTTAGAGGAAGATAAGTCAATTAAAGATACTTTTTTACTTAAGGCTATTGAAAAATATGAGAAAGCTGCTACTATTTATCCAAAATATTACGAAAGTTACAATCAAATGAGTTTAGCCTGGCTAAATATAGGAGATATAAATAAAGGTTTATCTTATGCTTATAAAGCTTTAGCTTTAGATTCTAATAATGCAGTAATATGGTATAATATCGGACGTGCTAATTCGCAACTGGGAGATTCGCAAAAAGCAATTGAATTGTATAGAAAAGCTCTTAAACTTGACACCAATTATGCAGATGCTTATTTTAATATAGGAAGTATATTAGGGATTTCAAAAAAATATGAGGAAGCTATCTCGGAATTTAAAAAATGTATTAAGGCAAATCCTGATTATATTTTAGCGTATCATTATATTGGTGTTACTTATCAAAACTTAAATCAACAGGAGGAAGCTGACCGATGGTTCAAAAAGGTTAGATTGTTGGAACAAAAGAAGAAAAAATAAAATTCATCATTTACAATCAATAATTCTTAACAAAATGATAAGTGTACAAGGTGGTAAATCAAATACCAAAAAAGAACTTAAAGTTTCTTCAATTATTAAGAAATCATATAATAATTTTGTTTCTGGAGCAATATGTTTCCTGTTTGCTTTTATTTTGTATTCAAATACTCTAAATCATTCTTTTGTTTTAGATGATTATGATTCTTATGCAGCTAATTCAGTTGTAAAAAAGGATATCATCAATAGCATTCCTATTATTCTTAAAACAAATTATCGTTATGGTGTAAATAGTCTATGCGATAATATTTATCGACCACTTTCTCAGATAATGTTTACTATTGAATGGCAAATATCACCTAATAATTCCCAACTAAGTCATTTCTTAAACGTATTATTTTATGCAATTGCCTGTTTCTTGCTCTTCATAGTTCTACGCAAATATATGAGTAAAGTACATGCAATGATTCCATTTGTTATTACTTTAGTGTATATTACAATGCCAATACACACTGAGGTGGTTGCAAATATTAAAAGCAGAGACGAAATTATGTCGTTTTTCTTTTTAATGCTTACATTATTGTTTTTATATACATGGTTTACTAAGAATAAAAGGTGGAAATGGTGTTTTTTAATTATTTCGTTGCTAACGTTTTTTCTTTCATTAATGTCAAAAGAAGGAGTAATCACTATGCTTTTCTTATTTCCATTATTAGGATGGTATTTTACTGAGGCAAAATTAAAATCTATACTTATAAGTTCATTACTTTTGCTAATACCAGCAATTGCTTATATTACTATCAGATATTATGTTCTGTCAAGTTTGTGCAGTACAACTACAATACAAATTATTACTAATTCTTTGGTAGCTGCAACTGATGTCGATTCTCATTTTGCAACAGCTATAATGCTTCTTGGTAAATATTTGTTAATTTCAATATTACCATACCAACTTGTAAGTAATTATGCATATAATCAAATACCAATTATTGGATTGAGCGACCCTAAATTTATTCTTTCCTTTTTTGTATATATAATAATAGGTATATATATAATTTTAAACTTTCGTAAAAAAAAGCCTGAAGTATTTGGATTTTTGTTTTTTTTGATCACTATAAGTATTTATAGCAACATCTTTTTTCTTATAGGTACTTCTTTTGGCGAGCGTTTAATTTTTATTCCATCCTTAGGGTTATGTATTTCATTAGTATTTATAATTGCACAGTGGTTGAAAATTGGGATAAATAATGAAACCCAATCTACAATAGAAGTTTTTAAAACAAAACCATTTTTTACAGTCATATTTCTAATTATCTTGCTTGCATATAGTATTAAAACAATTGTCAGAGCTGCTGAATGGAAAAATGAGAATACTTTGTTCAGCAATGATCTAAAACGTTCCCCTAATAGTGCTCAAATGAATATCTGGATGGGTAACATTCTATTTGATAAAGCCGAAAAAGAGGAAGATAATCTCAAGAAAGAAACTATTATGCATAATGCAGTTAAGCATTTCGAAAAAGGTTTATCCATATATTCTTCCTTCTATGAATGTTACAGTCAATTAGGTTTGGCTTTTTTAGAATTAGGGAACGTTGAAAAAGCAAAGTTTTACATTGATAATGCTATTAAATACGACACATCAAATGCTATGAAATGGAGCAACATTGGGCTTTTTTATGATAGGATCGGTGAATACCAGAAAGCAATTACATTTGATGATAAAGCCATTAATCTCAATAATAACTATGCTGATGCTTATTATAACAGAGCTCTTGCTAAAGATGATCTCCAGGATATTAAAGGTGCAATAGATGACTACAATAAAGCCATCCAAATAAATCCTAAATACTTAGATGCCTATTATAATATGGGTGTCTTAAAATATAAAATTAAAGATTATAAAGGTGCAATAGCAGACTACACTAAAGCTATTAAGATCAATCCTTACTATGCTAAAGCATACAATAACAGAGGTTTTGCAAAACACTACATCAAAGATTACTCAGGTGCAATTATTGACTATAATATTGCAATTCAAATAAATCCTAATTTTGATTTTGCTTATAACAACAGAGGACTTGCCGAAGAAAATCTTAATGGCTACCAAGATGCAATTAATGACTTTTCTAAAGCAATTGAAATAAAACCTAACTTTTCGAACGCATATTTTAATCTGGGCAACATATTATATATTACTAAGCAATACGCCGAATCAATTGACGAATTTAAAAAATGTCTCCAGTATGATCCCGACAATATTAACGCATGTAATAATATCGGCATATCCTATCAAAAATTAAATAAGCCCGAAGAAGCAAAACTTTATTTTGATAAGGTTAAAATGCTAGCTCAAAAACCAAAGAAATAGGGGAGCGGGTATGCGTTTCATCACCACTCGATCGGTCATTAAGCGGTGTAGTATCCTGAGCAAAGTGGTACCCTGATCGAAGCTGAAGGGTCGAAGAGCCGCTCAACGATTGATCATCGTTATATACAAAATCGGAAAAGTAATTTAAGATTGTACAATTTTATTCTTAAAAAGGATTCTCGTTGCCTATTATTAAAGTTCCTTTTCACTCTTGCAATCTTCTATTCTTAATGTCAATCTTTGCTTATATAATTCCCTTATACATGCATAATGTGCATATTCAATTATAAAAAGCAAAAAGGTAAAATGTGTTTAAACAGCTCTTTATATGCTGTGATTTTGCTAAAACAGACTATAAAAAGTGCATAAATCACTATAAAAAGAACTAAATTCACTCTGTTTTAGTTCCGAAACACTCTGTTTTAGTTCCGGAACATAATGAAAAGTATAAAAAACACTCTGAATTTTTTCAGAAACACTCTGAATTTCTTAAGAAACACTTTGTTTTAGTTCGGAAACATAATGAAAAGTGCAAAATTTACTCTGTTTAGTAAGCTGTTTTAAGTATAAAAAGTGCATTAAAAGTCAAATTCTTTAATTTTATACATTTGCAGGTAAGAATTTGTAAAGTTTTACAAAAAGTATTTATGCAATATTATTATATATACCAGATGAGAATATTTTGAGTGAGAATTATAATTTGTTATTTATGATTTTTTGAGTAAATCATTTTTTTTATGCCGCTTCGACTCCACTCCGCAATCGTGACCGGGCCCTGAGCGGAGTCCTTTAGATTTGCATAGATGAAGAAATGCCAAAATGTCGAATCTGCATTTCTTCAACCCCAACCCCTTTTCAAACTATCGTGTACCCACAAGTATTTTAAAAATACAATTGTATTTGTTGCCTTTCGGCAGACATCAGCTCATTTACTCAACAAAACAAGATAAAAAAAACAATTCTAACAATATTTAAATTAGCATTATTTGAGCAATCCGCGAATCCACCACCAAAAATAAATAAATCAACGCATGTTTTACTCCCATCTCCTTTTAGGAGAGGGGTTGGGGGTGAGGTCTTTCGGGATGGCTTGGGTTGCCTTTGTTTTTTTAATTGTAGTTTTGAAGTAAATGAGATGAAGTCTTGATCTTTTGTTACTTTTCCATCTAGGGAAAAGTAAATAATGTAAGAGAAAATGAACAACATAATAACTAATCATGATTTTCTTTTTATTAAAAAGATGTGGGTACACAGTAGTTTAAAAAGCGGCTATAATAGAAGAAGTATAAATAAAGAAAAATTCAAATAAAAGAAAAATTCAGTTCATATATTATTTTTTATTCAATAGAAAATTACAGCTTCTTTTCAGAGAGTTGTGCTTAAAATAAAAATATTATTATCCTTTAATTCCTCTTTATTTAGCCAAGATCAGATTTTGAGTCTAAAAATCATTATATTACCCAGTAAATCAACTTTAATCCTTCTTTCCAGAACTTAGCTAAAGTTGTCTTAAGAAATACTTAAGAGATATTTAACAAAATATTAACAAAATATTTTACATCCTTTGTGTTTTTGTATCTGAAAGTTTATATCTTTACACATTCTTTTAGTATGAATTTAATAAATTACATTGTATAAACAAATACAGCTAATTATGCGAAATTTAAACGAATTTTATCTACCTTAAATGATAAATTTAAGGAAGAATAATTATATAGGTGATAACAACAAATATCTTATTTGTTGGTTATATCTGTTGAGAATCAATTTATATAATTATTCTATGCGTATTTATTAATAAAAAACAGTAAAATAAATTAAAACAATAAAAACAGCAAAATATGAATCAAAATAACGATTTGCCTCCTTAGATGGATTATGTAAATTTGATGATCTACCTTGATAATAATTGATGATGTATATATAAACGTAATATAAATTAAATTGTATAATTAAATAAATTAAATGTCTTTATTTATGAAAAAATTTTTTACTTTACTAATAGTAACGATCTTACTATTAATTTCAGGTCTGAACCTAAAAGCACAGACATTGCAAAACATTCCTTGTACTGGATATAATGCCGATGTTGTTGCAAATGGTGCTGGGACAGGTTCATCAACAAATGCTGACGTTGATGGTGTTGCCTGGGTATTTGTTGCTAATGACTTTGCACCTTCGGGTACAGTATGCTCAACAACTAATTGTTGGCCTTCTAACAATAAGGTAACAAGTCTTATTTCACCCAATCCGGTTTTTACTTTACAGGCTCCTACTGTAAATAATTCTTTAAGATTAGCTGGTACTAATTCGGGTACACTTACTCTACCTACACATGTAGCTGCTACCAATTTGTATTTTCTTGCAACTGGTGGTAGTGGTGCATGTACCTTCTCTGATACTATTTTCTTTACAGATGGTACTTTTCAGGTAAATACTGGTTTATCAGCTGCAGACTGGTGTTCTGCTTCTTCTCCAGCAACTGCTGTATTTTATAGAATTCAAACAACTAATTATGCTTCTTGTACAGGAGGTACATGTCAATATATGTATCAATCTACAGTAGCAATAGCTGCCGGAAATCAATCTAAATTAATATCTTCAATAAAATTTAATAATACTGGTGCAGTACTTAATGTATTTGCTGTTGCCGGTACTGTCTTTGCTCCTTGTGCAGCACCTGCTTCAGCACCTACTGCAATAAACTTAGTTCCCGGTCCAAGTATATCTATTACCGGTTCTTTTACTGCTTCAACTGCTTTTCCTGCTGTTGATCACTATTTAATATTAAGAAGCACTTCTGCAACTCCTCCCAATCAGCCTGTTAATGGAACTACTTATACTGTTGGTGATGTTTCTCTTGGAGCTACAGTTGTGGCTTATCAAACTACAACAACTATTAGTGATGCTGGTCCTTTAACTGCCAACACACAATATTATTATTATATATATTCTACATACGGTACATGTACTGGAACAGGTACTGCTCCTTATTATAATACTACTCCACTTACAGGTAGTGCAACTACATTACTACCCATGTCAGGAATTTATACTATTGATAACACACAACCAACAGCTGGTACAAATTTTAATACTTTTACTGCTGCAGTTAATACTCTTAATTCTATAGGTATTGGTGGTCCTGTTACTTTTAACGTAACAGCTGGTCAAACATTTCCAATAACTTGTAGCACTACTGCCGGTTCAAATTACGGTATCAAAGTTACTACAAGTGGTACAGCTGCTAATCCAATTATCTTTCAAAAATATGGTTCTGGTACTAATCCTGTATTAAGTGTTTCGGGTTCCTCCGGATTAACAAATGACGTTGGTGTATGGTTATCTGCTGTTTCATATATTACTTTTGATGGGATAGATGTAACTGATCCTGCTGCAACCAAATATCTGGATCTTGGTTATTACTTAACTGGTGCAGCTACTGTTGGATGTACCTATAATACAATTAAAAACTGTAATGTTACTCTAAGTAATGTTAGCACAAATACTAATCCTACTGCTATATATATGACTTCAGCAGCAACATCAGCTACAGGTAGAAATATTTATAATAAATTTTATAATAATACTATCAGTAATTCATTCTGGGGATATAAATTTGTAGGTGTAACAGGGTTTTATGATGTAAGAAACGAAATTGGAAATGTAAATGGTGGAAGAAGCGTTGTTAAGAATCTTGGATATGCCGGAGCAATTACTGCTCATGGTCTTGATATGGCATTTCAAGATAGTCTTCAATTCTTCAATACTTTAATTGATAGTTTAAGATCTACTAATGGTAGTCCTTATTTAGCAGGGGTACATTTCCCAAGTGCATGTTCTAACTATAATATTTATGGCGATACTATTCAGAATCTCATAGGTACTGAAAATTACGGTATCAACTTAGCAGGTGCATTGACAGGAGTTAACTATGTACATAATGTTATTGTGAGAAATTTTTGGGCAACTGGCGGGAATATTTCTATGTTCAGACATGCAGCCGCTGAAAGTGGTACCTTATATTTTTATAATAATGTATTTACAAATATAAATACTACTGGTGGTGGAATTGAAGGATTTTATACAAATTCAGCAGGTACCTATTATGTATATAATAATCAATTTTATAATATAAACAGTACCTTTACTTCACTTGTTGAAGCTATTTTTGTTGCTAGTACTTCTGTTGATTATATTTATAACAACTACATATCTGATTTAAACTGTCCGGCAGGTACAGCAGCTACTACATCATGTAATGGTATTCAGATAGGTAGCACTACTACAGCTAAAGTATATTACAATACAGTTTATTTGAAGTACACTTCTACAGCTTCAACTAATGCGTCAATATGTTTATATGCCGTTGCAACACCTACCAATTTGGATATGCGGAATAATATATTTGTCAACAAATGTGATATGACCATTGGTACTCGTGCTGTAGCTTTTATGTGGCCATCAGCTACCTATACAGCTATTGCAAGTACTACTAATAATAATATATATTATGCAATGGGAAATCCATATAACAAGAATTTTCTTTTCTATAATGGCACAACTGCCTATTCAACTTTAGCTGCATATAAAGCAGCAGCTGTTACTTTTGATCAACAATCTTATAGTGAAGATGTCCCATTTTTAAATACTACTACAAAACCTTATAATCTGCGTATTAATCCAGCTTTGGCTACTTATGCTGAAAGTGGTGGTTCTGTAATAGCTACACCTGCAATTACTACTGACTTTGATGGTAATCTTCGTCCCGGTAATGGTTCTAATTATACCGGTACAGGATCAGCTCCAGATATAGGTGCAAGCGAGTTTGATGATGTCCCTTATTGGGCACCTTGTGTTGCTCCTGCTAATCCTCCAACTAATTTATCTGTTACAGGATCTACTAATACTGCTATAATTAATTTTAATGCTTCCTCTACAACAACTCCAAATGTTGGCGCTGCTGCTGATCATTATTTGATATTAAGAAGTACATCAGCAACTGCTCCTATAAATACTCCGGTTAACGGAACTCTTTACCTAGCAAAAGATATTACTTCATTTCAGAGTGATGGTGATACTGTATTAGCCTATATTGAATGCAATACAGGTACACAGGTATATCTTGATTCATTTAATTTGCATCTTAGCACACAATATTATTATTATATATATGCTGCAAATTCTATTTGTCAAACAACTCCTCAATATAATACTACTCCACTCATAGTTAATATGGGTACTGCATGTCCTGCTCCTACAGCAGCTGCAACTACTTTAATTTTAACTTCACCAAGTGCTACTCATTTGAGTGGTTCTTTTACTGCATCAGCTAGTGCAGATCATTATTTGATTTATCGTAGTACTTCATCTACCTTTAGTGCAGTATTGCCATCCAACGGAGTTACATATGCTATTGGTAGCATTTTAGGTTCCGGAACAACTGCAGATACATTAGTTGCTTATCAAACAGGAGTAACATTTACTGATCCTGCAACGCTTATTCCTACTTTACAATATTATTATTATGTAATAGCAGCTAATTCATCATGTCTAAGTGGTGTACCTGCCTATTATACATCAACCATACTTTCAGGAGGTTCGTATCCTACACCTTGTGTTGCTCCTATAAATCAGCCGGTATGTTTAGTTTTAACACCGGGTGCTCTTTCAATTTCAGGTTCATTTACAGCTCCCACAACAGGAGCTCCAGATCATTATCTGATAGTTAGAAGTGGAAGTAGTAATCCTACTCCACCTATTAATGGAGTTAACTACACTACTGTAGGGCAAGTTATCACTGGTGCAGGGAGTAATGATACTGTAGTAGCATATCAAACAACTACAAGTTTTACAGCTTCAAGTTTGATTTCAGGAGTTACTTACTATTTTTATGTATATGCTGCTAACTCTACAAATTGCGCAGGTCCACTTTACTTACTTACATCACCTCTTACGGGTGTTGCAACGCCTGCTTTAACAGCTAATACTTCTTGGGTTTGCCCAGCAGGTGTAACATCTGTTTCAGTTCAAGCCTGGGGAGCAGGTGGAGCTGGTGGAAATTTAACAACAGCTAATTCCGGTGCATTAAGATGCGGTGGAGGAGGCGGTGGTGCATATGCATCCGGTATACTTACTGTTACTCCAAATACTTCTTATTCTGTTGTTATAGGTGCTGCCGGTGTTGGTAACTCTGGTAACACAGTTGCACAAGCTACAGGAGGTAATACAATATTTGGTAGTAACTTAGTTGTAGCTGCAGGTGGAGCTGGAGTTGGTGCAAATACAACTGCAGGAGCTTCAGGTGGTTTAGCAACTGCATGTACAGGTAATCTTGTTAATAGAAACGGTGGAAACGGTGGAACTTCATCAGGTTCTTATGCCGGTGCCGGAGGTGGTGCCGGAGGTACAACTGCAGTAGGTGGTAATGGTGGTACTTATACAACTACAGGTGCAGGTGGTGCTAGTAATCCAAGTTCAGGTACCGGTGGTGCTGGTAAATATGCTTCTACTGGTGGTGCTGGAACAGCAGGATCTAATTATGGTGGTGCTGGAGGTGGAGCCGGTAGATCTACTGGTACAACTACTTATGCTGGAGGAGCTGGAACTCCTGGTTATGCTATTATTTCCATTAATCCTACAGCTGTACCTACTTCTATTGCTTTAATTCCTGCTTCTACATCAATTACAGGATCTTTTACTGGAGCTAATTACGCAACTAATTATTTAATAGTTAAAAATACTACCGGTGTTGCTCCTACTGCTACTCCGGTTAATGGAACAACATATTCAAGTGGTACACCTTTGACAGGAAGTACTTTTGTTTCTTATGTTTCAAGTACATCATTTACTGATGCAAGTTTAACTCCAAATGTGCATTATTATTATTATATATATACTGCTAAAGCCTTACCATTAAGTGGAGGTTATGTTTATGTAACTACACCACTTACTGGGGATGTGACAACAGCCTGTGCTGCTCCTACTGCACAACCTACAGCCTTAAACTTTACTCCAGGCGCTACTTCTATGTCAGCTACTTTTACAGCTTCAGCTAGTGCTGATAATTATCTAATAGTAAGGAGTACTTCAAGTTCACTAAGTGCATCACCTGTTGTTGGAACAACATATAGTGCCGGCACTTTGTTAGGAGGTGGAACTGTTATTTCTTATCAGTCAAGCAATTCATTTACCGACAATGGACCACTTACAGCAGGTGTACTTTATTATTATTATATTTTTGCTGCTAATTCAACTTGTACTAGTGGTTTAGTTAGTTATCTGACCACATCTCCGCTTACAGGAAATACTTACACTTTATGTATTGCTCCAACAAATCAACCGACAGCTTTAAATTTAACTCCAACAGCATTAACTGTTTCAGGTGCTTTTACTGCATCAGTTGGTGGTGCCGATCATTACTTAGTAATTCGAAGCACATCAAATACACTTAGTGCAAATCCTGTTAATGGTACAAGTTATACAGCAGGTACTTCGTTGGGAGGTGGAACAGTTGTTGCTTATCAGACAGGTATCACTTATAACGATATAAATCTGACAGCTAATACAAATTATTATTATTATATTTTTGCTGCAAATTCTACTATATGCTCAGGTGGACCTACTTATTTAAATACAACTCCACTTGTAAATAATACTACAACATTATGTGGCATACCAGCTGCACAACCAACAGTTTTAACATTAAATCCAAGTACTTATTCTGTTTCAGGCTCTTTTATAGCTTCACTCAGTACTGATAATTATTTGATATTACGTAGTACTTCAAGCACATTTAGTTCTGCATTACCGGTTAATGGAACTACTTATTTGCCTGGTGATATTTTAGGAGGATTAGATACTGTTGTCGCATTCCAACCAGGTACAACTTTTAATGATATACAACTTAATTCAAGTACAATATATTATTATTTTGTTTTTGCAACTAATGCAACATGTGCAGGAGGACCTATTTATTTAACAAACGCTCCACTTACAACTTATGTATCTACTTTATCTAATGTTCCATGTGTTGCTCCAGCAAATGCACCAAGTGCATTATCATTAGTTCCTGCTGCTACAAGTATGGGTATTAGTTTTACAGCTGCAGCCGGTGGTGCCGATTTTTACCTATTAATAAGAAGTTTATCAAGTACACTTAGTGCAACACCAGCTAATGGAACAAATTATGCTACCGGTGCTTCATTAGGTGGAGGTACTGTTATTTCACATCAGTTGGGTTTAACATATACTGATAATGCACTTAGTTCAGGTAATCTTTATTACTATTATATTTATTCTTATAATGCAGTTTGTGTTGATGGTCCAATTTATTCAGCAAGCTACCTAACAGGTAGTAGTTACACTACTTGTGTTGCTCCTACAGCACAACCTACATTATTAACCTTTACTCCTGCTGTTTCATCTGTTTCAGGTATATTTACAGCTTCAGCAAGTGCAGACCACTACTTAATAGTAAGAAGTACTGCAAGTACACTTAGTGCAACTCCGGTAGCTTTAACTACATACACAGCCGGAACTTCATTAGGAGGCGGTACTGTTGTAGCTTATCAAACAGGAACAACATTTAATGATAATGGTCCACTTACTACAGCTACACTTTATTATTATTTTGTTTTTGCTTCTAATAATATATGTGTAAACGGACCACTCTATAAAACTACTACACCTCTTACAAGCAGTACCTATACTCTATGTCCTGCACCTGCTAATCAACCTACTAATTTAGCTATTACAGCAAGTGGTAGTACTGCTTCAGGTTCGTTCATAGCATCTACAGGATCTCCTGCTGCTGACCATTATCTAATTGTAAGGAATACTACAGGTATTCTTCCTACAATCCCAAGTAATGGCGTTACCTATTCATCAGGTATTCAGTTAACAGGAAGCACATTTATTGCTTATCAAACAACAACAACTTTATCAGATGCAACTTTATCTGCAGGTACAACCTATTTTTATTATATCTATGCTGCTAATTCAAATAATTGTTCAGGCGGACCAATTTATGCAACTGCAGCACCAATAATAGGTAATGTTGTTCCTTCATCTGCTACAACCCTTACAACATCCGGTTCGTATACAGTTCCTACAGGTGTTACTTCTATTACTGTTTACGCCTTTGGCGGCGGCGGCGGCGGCGGCGGCGGTTACGGTAGTTGTAGTTATGACGGAAATGGCGGCGGCGGCGGCGGCGGCGGCTCTGCACAAAGTATTCT
>JBAXLO010000053.1:0-23395 GCA_037134755.1 Bacteroidota bacterium
GCTAAGCTGGTATTAGGGCGGCTCTGAAAGATAATACCGTTCTTCCAGAAAGCTTCAGCACGGCGTGTAGCAAGGCTAAAGCCATAAGGTTGCAATTTATTGTTATTTATAGAAGCACTATCAATATTAGTATTATCAGTATAGTCCATTGTGCCACCACTACGGTGCTCTTCCATGTATTTAATACCAAATCGGGAAGTAAATTTGCCCGGATTCATATAATCCCAACGATTAAAGAGGTTGATAGTGGATACTTTAGGAATATCCATAAAGTTATCACCATTCTTATCAATCTTATTATCTATATAATCAGAATGAATCATAAGCATAGTGCTCAATTTATCATTAATTTTATAAGCACTGGTAATATTAGCCTCCGCTTTCTGATGATTATTAACATACAGATTAACAAACAAAGGTTCAGAGGTAGAAGGTTTCTTGTATTCGACATTAATTTGCCCCGTGATTGATTCAAAACCATTAATAACGGAAGAAGTACCCTTAGCAATTTGAATAGATTCCATCCATGAACCCGGAATATAGTTTAAACCGAAAGTAGAAGCCATGCCTCTTACAGAAGGAAAGTTCTCCGTCTGAATCTGAGAGTAAATACCCGAAAGACCAAGCATCTGAATTTGTTTAGCACCGGTAATTGCATCACTATAAGACACGTCAACGGAAGCATTGGTTTCAAAACTTTCGGAAAGATTACAACAAGCAGCCTTAAAAAGTTCTCCTGTATTAATAACCTGAACGTTTCGGGCATTAAGTTTGGAAATATAACTGTCATTTCTTTCTGTAATCTCCACAACATTTAGCTGTTGCTTTTCATTAGTCATAATATGATTAATTTTAGAAGGGGCATTTGAAATATCAATGGTGTCCGTCTTAAAACTCATCATCCTAAATACTAAACGTTGGTCTTTAATACCTTTTCTAGATATCTTATATTCTCCATTAGTATTAGTTGAAGTACCAATAGTAGTACCTATCCAATAAATATTGGCACCTGCAATAGGAATATTTTCTTTTTTGTCGTTCATTTCGTAAACAACTCCTGTTATATTCTGCGAAATAACAGTAAATGTGTTTAGCAACATAATAGCTGCCACTATAATTTTTAACTTCATTGCATTAATATTAAGAATTTGTAAAATAATTGATAAGAGCATAAGATTATGCTCTACATTTCTGTAGTCAGAAATAATAAATTAGCAAGAAGTGGGTGAAGGAATCTTTAAATTATGTGTAAAATGAATAAGATAATTGCCAAAGAATAGGAGAGGAGGTGGCTGATACAAACGATGATCGTCCTGAGCCTTGCTGCCATCAATTATAGAAGCAATTAAACTTGAATTATGAAGGTTATTATCAACAATTAATTTAATTATTGAAACTTGTTTGTCAAATTGAAAAGGTATCTTTAGATATTGGTAAGTATTATTACAACAATTGCTCTTCTTAAGGTTGTTTTCTGAATCATTTTGATGTGAAGTATGATGTTTAGAGCAACAACATTTCTTATGAGATTCAGCTTCGGTTTTACATTTATAATTATCTGTAAAGAGTTTTATATGTTCGGTCTTAGAAGTGTTGCAATAGTGTTTAACATAGCTAAAACCGGTAGAAGCTATAAGGAATATAGCTGCCATAAATACATATGCTATGTTAAGAAACACTTTTTTCATCATGCAAAAATAAACATTTTTAACAATATAAAGTTTAAAAATAACATTATTATAACAAAAAAACAACTGTTCTGTAAGCCGGGTTCTGTTTTCCCGCAAAGGGACTCCGATTTTTTATGCTTCTTTACATATTCCTCCTATACTGTCCACCAACAGTGTACAATGCATTAGTTATTTGCCCAAGTGAACAACACTTAACTGCTTCCATTAAGCTGTTAAAGACATTATGATTTAGAATTGCTTCTTTCTTTAACTGTTCTAACAACGCAGGAGCTTCATCAGCATGGAAAGCCTGAAATTCTTTAAGCATATCTATCTGATATTGCTTTTCAGTTTCGGTTGCCCTTATTACTTCACCCGGAATTACAACCGGAGAACCTTTAGAAGAAAGGAAAGTATTAACACCCATAATAGGAAGTTCACCTGTGTTCTTTAGAGTTTCATAATAAAGAGACTCTTCCTGAATCTTACCACGTTGATACATTGTTTCCATCGCGCCAAGCACACCACCACGTTCATTAATACGATCAAACTCTAACATAACAGCTTCCTCAACAAGATCTGTAAGCTCTTCAATAATAAAAGCTCCCTGCAAAGGGTTTTGATTCTTAGCTAAACCTAATTCATGGTTAATGATCATCTGTATAGCCATCGCCCTACGAACCGACTCTTCAGTAGGAGTAGTAATAGCTTCATCATAAGCATTTGTATGAAGAGAATTGCAGTTATCATAGATTGCATACAAAGCCTGAAGCGTAGTTCTGATATCATTAAAGTCTATTTCCTGAGAGTGCAACGACCTACCGGAAGTTTGAATATGATATTTCAACTGTTGAGACCTTGAGTTAGCATGATATTTATTCTTCATAGCCTTCGCCCAAATCTTACGCGCAACTCTACCTATAACAGAGAACTCCGGATCAATACCATTAGAGAAAAAGAAAGAAAGATTAGGTGCAAACTTATCAATATCCATCCCTCTGGATAGGTAATATTCAATATACGTGAAGCCATTTGAAAGCGTAAATGCAAGTTGAGAAATAGGATTAGCACCAGCCTCTGCAATATGATAACCCGAAACAGATACAGAATAGAAATTCCTTACATTATTAGTAATAAAGTATTCCTGAACATCTCCCATAAGTTTTAAAGAGAAAACAGTTGAGAAGATACAGGTATTCTGAGCCTGGTCTTCTTTCAAAATATCAGCCTGAACAGTACCTCTAACAGTTGCAAGTGTTCTTTCTTTAATCTCATTATATATATCTAAAGGTAAAACTCTGTCGCCTGAAACGCCAAGCAACATCAAACCTAAACCATTATTTCCTTTAGGTAATTCGCCTTGATAAACAGGACGATTAGTATTCTTTTCTTTAAAGATAGCTGCAATCTTAGCTTCAACTTCAGCTTGCAAACCATTTTCAATAATATATTTCTCGCATTGTTGGTCAATGGCAGCATTCATAAAGAAACCAACAAGTATTGGAGCAGGTCCATTGATAGTCAATGACACCGAAGTCTTGGCATCAGCTAAATCCATACCTGATAAAAGCTTCTTCATATCATCAAGGCAACAGATAGAAACCCCAGAGTTGCCTATCTTACCATAAATATCAGGTCGTACATCTGGGTCTTCCCCGTAAAGGGTAACAGAATCAAAAGCAGTAGACAAACGAATTGCTTTCATACCTAAAGATACATAATGAAAGCGTTTGTTAGTCCTCTCAGGACCACCTTCTCCTGCAAACATTCGGGTAGGGTCCTCTTGTTCTCTTTTAAAAGGGAAAGTTCCGGCAGTATAAGGGAACTCACCGGGCACATTCTCCTGAAGATTCCACTTTAAAATATCACCCCAGGCCTCATACTTTGGCAACACAATCTTTGGTATCTTTAAATGAGAAAGCGACTTGGTATATGTCTTAATCTTAATCTCAGAATTCCTTACTTTATATACGTAATACTCCTCAGTATATCTTCGTTTCTTATCCTCCCAACCATGTATAATAGTCTTGTTGTGCGGATTAAGAGAACCTTCAATATCATTATAAGTATCGTCTAAAGCAGTTTTAACTTCCTCGCTAAACAATTTATCAGAGTCGGTTAATGTCTTCTTTGTGGTATCAATTGCATATAGTTTTTGAGCCAATGCAGCCTGCTTTTCAACCCAATCATTATAATGACGAATCGTTTCGGTAATCTCCGATAAATATCTAATCCTCTTTGGAGGAATAATATGTATCATCTCCGAAGTATCAGTATCCAAAGCAAAAAAAGTATTCAAATCTGCACCTGTTTTTTCTTTTATCTTATGAATTAATTCAACATACAATCTATTAACACCAGGGTCGTTGAACTGCGAAGCAATCGTACCAAAGATAGGCATTGTATCCACATCTGCTTCCCATAATTGGTGGTTGCGTTGATATTGTTTCTTAACATCCCTCAAGCCATCAATAGCGCCTCTTTTATCAAACTTATTTAAAGCAACTATATCAGCAAAGTCAAGCATATCAATCTTCTCCAACTGACTTGCTGCTCCATAATCGGGAGTCATCACATACATTGATAAATCGCTATGGTCAACAATCTCAGTGTCCGATTGACCTATCCCGGAGGTCTCAAGGATTATTAAATCATATCCTGCAACCTTCAATATATTTACAGCATCTTTTACATATTTCGACATCGCCAGATTAGATTGACGGGTAGCCAACGAACGCATATAAACTCTAGGTTCGTTAATGGCATTCATGCGAATCCTGTCTCCTAGTAAAGCACCACCTGTCTTACGTTTAGAAGGATCAACGGAAACAATTGCGATGGTCTTTTCAGTAAAATCCATAAGAAATCTTCTGACTATTTCATCAACTAAAGAAGATTTTCCTGCACCACCAGTACCGGTAATTCCCAACACAGGAATGTGCTTATCCTTAGCTTTCTCAGCCAAAGTGTTTAAAGTATCTTTTATAAGTTCCGGATTATTTTCAGCAGTAGAAATCATCTGAGCAATCTCGTTCTGGTCTTTCTTTTCAATCTTATCTATGTCAGCAGCAGTCCTAACACCCGTCGGGTAATCCGATTTCTCAAGCATATCATTTATCATACCTTGCAAACCCATCATCCTGCCATCATCAGGCGAATAAATACGGGTAATACCGTAAGCATGAAGCTCATCCCTTTCATCCGGAAGTATTACACCACCACCACCACCGAATATCTTAATATGTTCGCAGCCTGCTTCCTTAAGCATATCGTAAATATACTTAAAGAACTCAATATGTCCGCCTTGATACGACGTAATCGCAATACTCTGAGCATCCTCCTGAATAGCGCAATCCACAATCTCGCGCACCGACTTATTATGCCCAAGATGAATCACTTCAGCGCCGGTGCCCTGAATAATCCTACGCATAATATTAATAGCAGCATCGTGGCCATCAAACAACGAAGCGGCCGTCACTATCCTCACATGGTTCTTTAAAACATATTTTTCCTGCATCGCAATTCTTTATTAAGTACATCTATTCTTAATATAAACTTCACAAAGGCTAAATTGTTTACTGAATGTCGTTATTAGACTATTTTTAATGTTTATTTTTATATTTATAACCGAAACTCGGGTTTAAATATAAAGAAGAACAAGACGGAAAATAAAACAAAATGTGTGTTAATTGTAAACTTTAATATTAATTTGATGAAAGTTTTTCCCTTTTGTCATTACGACCGTTTATAAACGAATGTATTTATAGGCATTATGATTAATATAATATTCTTAAGTAAATACGATTGTGAGGTAAATAAACACAAATGTAACAGATGCCAATACGGCTGTTACATCCGTTAAGACTGCTGTTACATCCGTTAAGACTGATGCGACTTCCGTAAAGAGTGATGCGACTTCCGTAAAGAGTGCTGTTACATCCGTTAAGACGTTTGTTACATCCGTAAAGACGTTTGCGACATCCGTTCAAACGGCTGTTGCATCCGTTCAGCCATTTGTTGCAACCGTTCGAACGACTGTTACAACCGTTCGAACGGTTGCGACATCCATTCGAACGGTTGTTACAGTCGTGTTTTTAGCTTTAACAGGAGGATGCGCAACAATAGCTTCCCGTAAGGGCATAAAAAAAGCCTTCATTACAATTATAATGAAAGCTTATGCTTTTGTAAGTTGTTTAATATCAAAATATACAGCCGGAATGACATGAAGACATTTTGGATTTATATCCGATACTAAAGATTAGTAATAAGTAGTTTATGCCTAGTTCAAAAGTTCAAGTACCATGCTAACTTTAACGGTGTCTTCCAGATTACCATTTATCCAATGTATCTGATATCCTTTGTTTTCCATGCGTCTGAACCAGGTCATTTGTCGCTTGGCAAATTGATGGATAGCAATATTAAGTTTTTCAAACATGGTATTATATGTAATCTCATTGGTCAAATACATTGTAATATAACGATATTCAAGCCCATAGAACTTCAATTGCGCAGGAGTAAGACCATTGTCGAGCAATGCCTCAACCTCTTCAATCATACCGTTTTTCAGTCTGTTATCAAGTCGCGAAGTGATTCTTTCTCGTATCACCTCTCTTTCGAAATGTATCCCCACCAAAACATTTGCTAATAAATCAATATTATTATTGATAGCGTGAGGATTATCGAGCTTATATTGTTCTATTTCAATGGCTCTTACCAAACGATTTCTATCGTTTGTATCAGTAGTATTATGAAGTTTGCGATAAGTAGATAATTGTTCTACAAGCTGTTCGATAGTATAATTGTTTAAATCAACCCTTAACTCATCATTGACAGGAGTATCTTTAAGATGATAGTTTTCGAGTACTGATTCGATATACATGCCTGTACCTCCGCACAAAACAGGGAATTTATTTCGGGAGTTCACCTCTTCTAAAGCCTTAAAACAATCCTGCTGAAACCTGAACACATTATACTCAGTTCCCGCCTCCACAATGTCCACCAAATGAGAGGGTACATACCTATCCCCCACCCTGTAATCCTCATAATCTTTGCCCGTTCCCAAATCCATGCCCTTATACACCTGACGCGAATCGACACTAATTATCTCACCCTCCAATTCGTTGGCTACCAAAGCGGCAAGCCTTGTTTTTCCGGTAGCCGTAGGGCCTAAAACCGTAAGTAAATTCTTACTGTATTCCATCATTTATAGTTTGTATTTATTGTGCTGAAACTCTTCTTCAATCGCACATAATAAGTCTCTTATATCATTTAATTGCGTAGTTGTTGCTTTGTCAAAATTAAAGGAATCAAAGTCAATATTAAGCTCATTTTCACACAATTCTTTGGTCATTGCAAACGAAGTGAAGCAATCTTTTTCCACCTTATTTTTATTATATTGCTTCGTCGTTCCTCCTCGCGATGCTATTGCATCCACAAATAAATAATTATCAAAGAAATCAATCAAACACTCTTCATCAGTTTTACCCGTTAAAGCCTGATTTGCTTTTAGATATTGAAGTATCCGTAAACCATCAATCTTCTCGCAACAAGCCTTAACAAAATGACGTTCTGTTTTAAAATTATTTCTTAAAGCAACCCACCACTTGTCATCATTAAATTGTTCTGAAAGAAATGCACTCATAGGAAGTTCAATATCATCATAAAACAGAGAAGGCAACAGCTCATAAGTTCGTTTAATAGCATCGAATAAAGAAAAATAATAGATGGGATATGAATTCCAATCGCCTGATCTGCCTTTAATCATGGCAGGACCGGTACCAAAGAAAACCCTGTCAGAAAAACGTGCAGCAGGATATACCTTTTCTTTATTATAATTAACTACCTGCCCGGTTTTTGTAAGCTTTTGTAAGAAATAAAAGTCCTCACCACTTTTCATGGGAGTAATTCCGCCAATCTTACGGTAAGCCCACACAGGCAGCGCCATAGCCGAGCCTAAAGCAGTAAAATTATAAGGACAATTAATACGAAAAAGATTAATGGAATAATGACGCATGTAGATTTCATATCTTAAAATAGCACGGTTAGCAGCATCATCATCAGTTAGTTTGTGATAATATGGGTTGGCAATTGCAACTGCTTTGGGATTATCAACAAAGGTGTTGATAATCGACTCAAAATACTGGCTGTTGAAACGAGTATCAGCATCCAAACTAATAATAATACCGGCTTTATCAGCAATATTATTAATAGTATCCATCAACACCTTACGAGCCCAACCAACACCTGATTGCTTCCCTGTCCAGGCATTGCCTTTAGTGCTTTTATCAATAATATTTATAAAGAAATCTTGCTCTTTTAATAATTCTATTGTCTTTTGATTATCAATACATACAGTCGTTTTGACAGGATCCTCCCACCAATTGTCAGGCTGATTAACACATACATAGAGCTCAAAGTTTTGATAGGTTTGAGCCTTTAAATCATTAAGAAAAGTAGGGATGTTTTCTAGTTCATTAATTACAGGAAGTGCAATATAAATCTTAGGTAAAGTGTTTGTATTTATCATAATAGATTAAAATAACCAACCCAATCCAATGCCGTAAATAGTACCTGTTTGATTGTTAGAATAGATGTATTTTAACCCAAAATGAGGAACAATTGAAAGATTAGAAGTGAGCTTAATGTGTGATCTAATGCCCAAAGAAGCAGTTATAGTTGATCGGTCGTTGTTAAGAATGTTGTAATCAGCAGAAAAAGGATTGATGAACGGAGCTATCTCCAACCACTTACGTGGATAAGTATGAAAACTCACGCCTTCGGGGATGGCAAAAGTTGCTATTAATATAACCTCCCATGCATCATTAGCTGACGTTGTATATTCATCTTCAGTATGTTTAGTAGCTTCAACAAGCCATGAAACCGTGCCGGGATAATGAGCATAGAATCTTCCATATTGGTTAGTTCCAAAAGTATATTGATAGTTCATACTAAAGTTCTTATTAAGAAAATACTCAACAAAGACCCCATAAGAAGTCAACGCCCCATTACTAAAGTGCGACACCTCAGAAATACCACTTATTCTGAGATCATTTGGACGCTGTGCTCTTGTAAAAGAGACTAAAACAATTAAAACAAATATGAGTAATACTTTATTTCTCATACCACTTTCATTTAATTATAGTTTTTTATAAAGCATACTAACACTAGCTTGCGCAGTTGGCACTACCATAACATCACTAATATTAACATGCGAAGGCACTGAACTGACAAAATACACAACATCAGCAATATCTTCACCTGTCAATGGTTCGTAACCTTTGTAAACGTTTTTTGCTTTCTCTTTGTCGCCTTTAAACCTAACTTCCGAGAATTCAGTTTCCACAGCACCCGGTTCCACTAAAGAAACTCTGATGCCATATTGAAGTAAATCCATCCTCATACCTCTTGTAATTGAATCAACTGCAGCCTTTGTGCCACAATAAACATTACCATTAGCATAAGCCTCTCTGCCTGCAATAGATCCTATATTAATAATATGACCTTTTTCATTGGCTATCATCAATGGAACAAGATATCTGGTCATATAAAGCAGACCTTTGACATTGGTATCTATCATTTTATCCCAATCCTCATAAAGCCCCTCCTGAATCGGATTTAAACCGGAGGCTAAACCTGCATTGTTAATTAAAACATCAATACTTTTCCATTCATTAGGCAATTCTTTCACACATTTTTTCACGGCAGCCCTGTCTCTTACGTCAAAACAGAGTGGAAGTACTTCTACTTTGTACTTTTTACGGATTGAATCAGCAAGATTTTCAAGTTTATCTTTACGCCTTCCGGTGATAATAATGTTAAAATTATAGTCAGCAAATTTCATCGCACAAGCTTCGCCAATCCCTGATGTAGCACCTGTTATAAACACTATTTTATTCATTTGATATTAGATTTTGTTAGTATAAAATTTTATTCAAAAGTAAACATTTTTTTTCATTAATGAATATTCATGACAAAGATAAGCTTAATATTTGTAATTTTGTCGAAAATTTATTCATTTGTCAATTTAAATAATGAGTACACAAAAAATAGTCACAGTTGACACCGCAAAAGAGATTGGATTACTGCCTGAGGAGTTCAATAAGATTAACGAAATATTAGAAAGAACGCCTAATTACACAGAGTTAAGTATCTTCTCTGTGATGTGGTCGGAGCATGCATCCTATAAAAACTCAATCAAATGGTTGAAGACACTTCCTCGTTCGGGCAAGCAATTAGTAGTTGATGCCGGTCAGGAAAACGCAGGCATGGTTGATGTTGGAGATGGAATAGCATGTGTGTTTAAGATAGAATCACACAACCATCCTTGTGCTGTTGAACCTTATCAAGGTGCAGCTACAGGTGTTGGAGGTATTAACCGTGACATCTTTACAATGGGAGCGCGTCCTATTGCACAGTTAAATTCGTTGCGTTTTGGTGATATCGATAAAGATCGTACCAAATGGTTATTAAAAGGAGTAGTCAAAGGAATCGGTGATTATGGCAATGCCTTTGGAGTTCCGGTAGTTGGTGGTGAGGTTAATTTTGATGATTGCTATTACTCCAATCCTTTAGTTAATGCTATGTCTGTTGGTTTGATGAAGACAAGTAATCTTGTTTCAGCAATATCCAAAGGAGTTGGTAATCCTGTTTATATCGTTGGTTCTTCAACAGGTAAAGATGGTATTCATGGAGCTACTTTCGCTTCTGCGGATATTACCGAAGATTCTGCTGATGACATTCCTTCAATCCAGGTTGGAGATCCTTTTCAGGAAAAACTCTTACTTGAAGCTTCATTAGAAGTTATCAAAACAGGTGCTGTTGTTGGTATGCAGGATATGGGTGCAGCTGGTATTATCTGCTCTACTTCCGAAATGTCAGAGAAAGGTGGACATGGGATGAAGGTTTATCTTGATAAAGTTCCTTTGCGTCAGAAAAACATGGAGCCTTTCGAAATTCTTTTATCCGAATCACAGGAAAGGATGCTTATTGTTGTTGAAAAAGGGAAAGAGAAACTTATTGAAGATGTATTTGATAAATGGGATTTAAATTGTGCTATCATCGGTGAAGTTACTGAAGGAGATAGGTTGCATTTCTATTTAAATAATGAACTTGTTGCTGATGTTCCTGCGCCATATCTTGTACTTGGCGGTGGTGCTCCTGTTTACGACAGAGAATATACAGAGCCTGCTTATTATAAAAAGGCTAAAGAGTTTAAGATAGAATCAATCCCCGAAGAACAAGACTTAAAAGCTATTGCTTTGCATCTTGCTTCTCATCCAAGTATTGCTTCTAAAAGATGGGTAACTGAGCAATATGATACGATGGTTGGCACTAAGAATATGAGTACCAATAAACCATCCGATGCTGCTATAGTTAATATCAAAGGAACTAACAGAGCTTTAGCAATCACTACTGATTGTATTTCACGCTATGTATATGTTGATCCTGAAATAGGAACTGAGATTGCTGTATCGGAAGCTGCCAGAAATATTGCTTGTTCGGGTGGTAAACCATTAGCTATTACAAATTGCTTAAACTTTGGTAATCCTTATAATCCTGAAGTTTATTGGCAGTTTGTTGGAGCTATTAAAGGTATGGGAAATGCTTGTAAGAAATTCGACACTCCTGTTACAGGTGGTAATGTAAGCTTTTATAATCAGGCACAGATAGGTAAAACAATAGAGCCTGTTTACCCCACTCCTACTATCGGGATGATTGGTTTGCTTGAAAAAGACACACGAATGACACTTGATTTCAAGAATAGAAATGATTTGATCTTCTTGATAGGCTCATCTAAAAATGATATTAATTCATCTGAATATCTTTATTCTTATCATAAGATCAAACTGTCACCTGCACCTTATTTTAATCTTGATGAAGAACATAGATTACAAGCTATACTATTAAAACTAATAAGTCATAAACTTATTGAATCAGCTCATGATGTATCTGATGGTGGTTTATTTATCACTTTGCTTGAGTCTGGTATGCCACGTGGTTTAGGTTTTGATATTATTACCGAAAGTGAAGTGCGTCAAGATGCTTTCTTATTTGGTGAAGCTCAGGGACGTGTTATTGTTTCTGTTGATTCGGCTAATGAAGAAACTTTTATTGATTTTATGATGTCAACTAAGTATCCTTTCTCAGTAATAGGCAAAGTTACAAAAGAAAATATAGTTATTGATGATGTTAAGTTTGCAAGTGTTGCCGATTTCACTACTATTTATAATAATGTTATTGGTGATAAAATGAATGGCTAAGAAAAGTTAAGTACTACTATTAATCGTCATTGCTACGTCGCTTTAGGCTTCACAAGCAATGACGATTTCTTTTATAATGTTTCTTTTATTAATAACTTTCTGCGGATTTTAACCCAGATTACGCATTAAGATATTAAAATGTCATTACAAATATCAAGATGCCAATTAAATAACCAATATTATTCTCTAATGCTACGCATTAGAAAATAAATGCATTAAATGATTGATTATATTTAAAATATATATGAAATTTATTCTAATGCGTAATTTGGGTTTAAGTAAGATAAAAAAGAGAAGAATTAAGATTTGTTTTTTCCCCCTTTCGGGGAAGCTATAGTATTAACCGAATAATAAATAAATATTCGTCCTGTTAATATTAGAGCATTCTTCTTACTATTAATCTTATAAATAAATATAAACTACTGAAGATATTAACAATATAGAGTTAAATATATTTACTTAGTATTTAAAAAAGTAGAATTATGGGCTTCCGAACGTTCGGAATGCCACTGTGACAAAAAAAAATGGGCAAAGTAACGTTCGGAAGCCCTTCATTGAAAAAAAAATGGACTAACCAACGTTCGGAAGCTCATCATTTTTTGACGTGGTGGGCTAACCAACGTTCGGAAGTCCATCTGTGAAAAAAAAATGTACTAACCAACGTTCGGAAGTCCATTTTTTTTTGACGTGGTCAGTAAAGTAACGTTCGGAAACCCTTCATTAGAAAAAAAATGGGCAAAGTAATGTTCGGAAGTCCTTCATTTTAAAAAAAACGGGCAAACCAATGTTCGGAAGTTCTTCATTGGAAAAAAAATGGGCAAACCAATGTTCGGAAGTCCTTCATTGGAAAAAAAACGAGCAAAGTAATGTTCGGAAGCCCTTCATTTTTTAAAAAACGGGCAAACCAATGTTCGGAAGCCCTTCATTGAAAAAAAAATGGGCAAAGTAATGTTCGGAAGTCCTTCATTGGAAAAAAAACGGGCAAAGTAACTTTTTTAAGTGCATTATTATAAGCACATAGCATTTTCGAAGATATTTCAAGGTATTTATTATAGTAGGATAAAATTAAAGAAGTTTGAAGATCGATTAATTAAAAACAAGAAAATGAATAGCTTTTATAATTAATAAGTTTATTGAAAAGAGTTTGATAATTAAATTTAATGATGTTGAATTCTTTTGTATCATACTCTTTATTCAATAATAATAATCTTTATAATAAGTATTATATTGTGTTAAGCAACATATTATCTATAAATTCGTATTATATTTATGTTAATACATAATAAATTTACCTTTAAATAGGATAAAATGTAGTATTTTTGTATAGAATTTTGAACAACGGAATTAACGAAATGGACACAGCTATAAATCAACAACAGACAATTGAAATAAGTGAGAACTTTATTGATCTTGAAAAGATAATTTCAGGAAAGAGTCCTCGTTTGTTAAAAGTAATTCCTACGTTTATTCTTTCTTATATTAAGAATATAATACACTTAAAGGAATTAAATGCTGCCATTTATAGAAACCGTAATGTAATTGGGATTGATTTTGCCACCGAGATATTAAAAGAGTTTGGTGTTAAGATAAATGTTTTTGGTATTGAGAATATTCCTTTAACTGGGAGATATATTGTCGCATCTAATCATCCTTTAGGAGGTATGGATGGCATGGCACTTATTTCAAGAATAGGAGCAGTTCGCCCTGATATTATGTTTCCGGTCAATGATTTGCTGATGAATCTTCCTCAATTAAAACCTATCTTTATTCCAATAAATAAACATGGTAAAAATACTGATAATATAAAGATATTAGAAGAAACTTTTGCCTCTGATGTCATGATTTTATACTTTCCTGCCGGACTTTGTTCGCGTAAGCAGAAAAAAGGAATTATAAAAGATATGGATTGGAAGAAAACTTTTATAACTAAATCAAAAAGGTATCAGCGTGATGTTATCCCTGTTTATATAGATGGGAAAAATACTAATTTCTTTTATAATTTATCAAAGATAAGAAAGAATTTAGGCATTAAAGCTAATATAGAAATGCTATACCTTGTTGATGAAATGTATAAACAAAAAGATAAAACTATAAATATTATAATAGGAAAACCGATTACTTATCTTACCTTTGACAAAAAATTCAGCGACCAAGAATGGGCTGAAAAAATGAAAGAAAAAGTGTATAAAATGAGTATTGAATCCGTAGGTAAAGATATGAATCTATTGGATTAAAGTATCTAAAACAAAGAAATGTAAACATTTTAAATATGAAAAACATAATTGCACCTATTGAAAGAAAAATATTAGAAACCGAACTAACAGAAGAGAAGTTTCTGAGGAAAACTAATTATGGTAATAGAGATATTTATATCATAACTCATCAAAATTCTCCTAACTTAATGCTTGAAATAGGAAGATTAAGAGAGTTAAGTTTCAGAGATGCTGGTGGTGGCACTGGTCATGAAGTAGATATTGATGAGTACGATACTGATGAAAATCCTTATAAACAATTATTGGTTTGGGATGCTGAGGAACAAGAAATTGTTGGAGGTTATCGTTTTATTGATGGTGTAAACATCAGACAAGATGTGAAGGGAAACCCAATTAGTGCTACTTCGGAGCTGTTTCATTTCTCTAAGAAGTTTATTAAAGAATATTTACCATATACAATAGAGTTGGGTCGTTCGTTTGTGCAGCCAAATTATCAGCCTACTTACAATATCCGTAAAGGTATATTCTCTTTGGATAATCTTTGGGATGGTCTGGGTGCAATAACATTAGAAAATCCTGATATTAAATATTTCTTTGGTAAGATTACAATGTATCCCAGGTTTAATATTACTGCAAGAGATATGATTTTGTTCTTTTTAAAGAAGTATTTTGATGACAAGGATAAATTAGTAACTCCGCATACTTCCGTTAATATTGTTACTGATATCGAAGAGTTGGAAAGCACATTTTCAGGGATTAATTATGATGAAGATTATCGTATTTTAATGAAAAATGTAAGACGCTTTAATGAAAGTATACCACCATTAGTTAATGCTTATATGAATTTATCTTCTACTATGAAGACTTTTGGTACTGCTATTAATCATCACTTTGGCGAAGTAGAAGAAACCGGCATTTTGGTAACTATTAATGATATATACGATATTAAGAAACATCGTCATATAGCTACATATCACAAAAAATAATAAAAAATGCTCCTAGTAAAAGAAGCGAAATTTTTATGTAGTAGTCCATATTTAAAGAAATGTCCCCCTCCTACACTTCCCGAGTTTGCGTTTATTGGAAGATCAAATGTTGGGAAGTCTTCTTTAATTAATATGTTGGTTGGGAAGAAAGACTTAGCCAAAACTTCATCTACACCCGGTAAAACACAGCTGATAAATCATTTTATTGTAAACGATGAATGGTTTATAGTAGATTTGCCTGGTTATGGTTATGCCAAGACTTCAAAGAAAAACAGAGAGAAATGGCCTGAAATGATTGAGACATTTCTGTCGAAAAGAGATACTTTAGTTTCTACTTTTGTGTTGATTGATTCTAGAATTGAGCCACAGAAAATAGATGTTGAGTTTATTGAATGGTTTGGAATGAATGATTTGCCTTTTGTAATTGTCTTTACAAAGACAGATAAGATTAATCAACGGGAACTGGCTACAAATATTAATGCTTATAAAGAATTCCTTTTGGAGAAATGGGAGGAACTTCCATTAATGATTTCAACTTCCTCCAAATCAGAGAAGGGTAAAGAAGATATATTAGAGTATATTCAAAAGAATTATAAGCTTTAAAACACATTGGAAGATTTGTTATTATCAATAAAAAGCCTTACTGTCGAATTCAAATCAGAAGGGATACTAAACAAAGCAGTTGATAATATATCATTTGATTTAGAAAAAGGAAAGACATTAGGGATAGTTGGAGAATCAGGCTCCGGTAAATCAGTTACATCATTAGCTATAATGCAGTTGTTAAGCTGTCCGCCTGCATTAATATCTTCAGGAGAAATAGTATTTAAACGTAAAGATGGTTCAGATCAGGATTTATTATTATTGAATGATAAAGCCATGAGAAGCTATCGTGGCAACGAAATAGCGATGATCTTTCAGGAACCTATGACTTCTCTTAACCCTGTTTATAAGTGTGGTAAACAAGTTATGGAGATCATTTTAATTCATCAAAAGATAAATAAAAAAGAAGCAAAACAAAAAACAATTGATTTGTTTAATGAAGTATTGCTTCCTGATCCTGAAGCTGTATTTAATAAATATCCCCACGAGCTTTCGGGTGGACAAAAGCAAAGAGTGATGATTGCTATGGCGATATCATGCAATCCTTCCTTATTAATAGCTGACGAGCCCACAACAGCATTAGATGTTACAGTTCAGAAAACTATCTTAGAATTATTAAAGAAACTTCAGCAGAAACATGGTATGTCTATTATGTTTATCACGCATGACTTAGGGGTAGTTGCAGGCATTGCCGATGAAGTTGCAGTAATGTATAAGGGTAAAATAGTAGAGCAAAATACAGTTGAAAATATCTTTAAACAACCACAGCACCCATATACTAAAGGTTTGCTTGCCTGCCGACCTAAATTAGAATATAGAGTTGAAGTGTTGCCAACTGTAAGCGATTTTGTTAATGTTAATGAAGAAGATACAATCTTTAAAGAGAGAAGAGTAAATGATTCTGAAAGAATTAAGCAGCATCAGATTTTATATCAACAAACTCCTATATTAACAGTAAATAATATTAACGTAGATTTTACAACTAAAAAGAACTTTTTTGGTAAGATTACCAAGACTTATAAGGCTGTTAATAATGTTAGTTTTAATGTTTTTGAAGGGGAGACTCTCGGTTTGGTTGGTGAATCGGGGTGTGGGAAGACTACTTTGGGCAGGACTATATTACAGTTGATTAAAGCATCCCACGGAAGTGTTATATATAAGGGAATTCCTCTTTCTGAGATTGATGCAAATCAATTGAGACATCTTAGGCAAAAGATTCAGATAATATTTCAGGATCCATATTCATCTTTAAATCCTCGTTTAACGATTGGTTCGGCGATTATTGAACCTATGAAGGTGCATAATATATTAGCAAACGATAAAGAAAGAAAAAATAAGGTTATTGAACTACTTGAGAGGGTTAATATGAACGAATCTCAGTACAATCGTTATCCTCATGAGTTTTCCGGCGGACAAAGGCAAAGGATTTGCATAGCACGTGCCCTTGCTCTTAATCCTGAGCTTATTATTTGCGATGAATCTGTATCTGCTCTGGATGTTTCGGTGCAGGCTCAGGTTCTTAATCTTTTAAATGAATTAAAGAAAGAGTTTAAGTTTACTTATATATTTATTTCGCATGATCTTTCGGTAGTTAAGTTTATGTCCGACCGTATTATTGTGATGCAGAAAGGTGAGATAGTTGAAGCCGGTGACGCTGATAGTATTTATGCAAATCCACAATCGGATTATACGCGCAAGTTAATTGCATCTATTCCTCAACCAACATTTTAGATAATAATGTTTAAAGATCCTTTACAACATCTTTTTAGTATTAATAAACCTGATATTACAAATGTAAAGAGCATTACTTCGGGTGCACTTTGCCTTGCAGTAACTTTGAATAATAATAATATAGGTGTATGTGCTTCGTTGAATAATAAATTTGATGTTGATAAGATTGCATTAACTAATCCTGATTTTGCAAAGCCCGATCACAGGGCAGTGCTTATTGCTTATTACAATGCATATTATAATTATGATCATCCCGCCAAGGGGAAAAATGATATAATGGAAGAGGTTGATTTTACTACTTTTAATAAGATAGTTATGATAGGCAACTTTCGTCCTTTGATCAGGAAGTTTAATGCTGAAGGGATTTCTTTAAATGTGTTTGATCTTGAAAATGATGATGCTTATCTTATAGATATAAAATTGCAAAAAGAATACATACTTACAGCCGATGCCCTCATAGTAACAGCTACTACTCTGCTCAACAATACATTTAGTGATATAATAGCGCATACCAACGACAACTGCTTAGTATATATATTAGGACCCTCAACGATTGTAAGCAAAGAGTTATTTAAGTTCAGGAATATCTCGAAAGTATTTGGGGCCGTGTTTACTGATGCAGCCAAAGTTATAAGTCTTATTGAAAGAGGTGGTAGCATCAAAGATTGCTTGTCGTATGGCAAAAAAGTAAGTATATCTTCATCTAAATAAAAAACAATCTCATATATATTTTTTGAATAGCTATTTCTTAATTACACTTCTTTATGTTTTTAATTAATTTACTGTAATTATATACTTTCACAAGGTTTTAAGAAAGATGCGAAGGGGTCGTACATCGTAGCGGATGGGTGTCGGAACTTTCCGTATGCATAAAATTAAAAACGAATAGGGTAATAACACTTTGCATATGGGTTAACACTTCTTGCAAATGGATAAATATAAATTGCAATCCTAATTTTTTACATCAAAATCAAAGTCTTATAATTGAATAAAGACAAAACATTTTGAATGAAATAGAATTATTAATGTTAATGGTGTAAATAGCGTGAAAACTATTTTTCCAATAATCTTTAAACTCAATTTTATTTAATTATAACTAACTTTTGATTGTATGATTTGCCATTTGCAGTTATGCGAAGGTTGTAAATGCCTTTATTAATAGTTTTGATATTAAGCGATTGTAATTTGATAGCAGTATTGATTGTAGTATTATAAACCAACTTACCAGTAAGGTCAAATATTTCAACAGTAGCCATACCATCCATTAAATCATCGGGCATTATGTAGATTTTATCATTGGCCGGATTAGGGTAAACTTTGATAGTAAGAGCGTTTTCAATATCCTGCCTATCAATTATTGCTTTAGGATGATACGTTTCTCTTATCATAATAGGATCAACACCTAAGATAACCCTCGCAGAAACTACAGCATCACCACCTGTTAAAGTAGATTGATGCGCAATATCAACTAATGTTAAGGAATCGGCAGTACCTAAATATTGATTGTTAATAACCTTGTTGAGATAAATACGCGAAATAGCAATGCGATTGCTTTCTATAGTATTTGTGCCTAAAAGTGAGGCGTTAAGATCTCTTGCTGCATTGTAATTATTTTCATCAATATATTTACCTATCTGATAAAAACTACCACTATTACTATTTTTAGCAGCGGTATAATAACTCTGATAAACATTATCATCGCTTGTGCCAAGATTCATAAATGCAGGTGATTCTTCCATAAGTTTGTATGCATATTCTTTAGCTTGGTAGCTAATTTCCTGCTCCATATCATAGTAATGTGTCTTTTCGTTTACTACATTCCCCATTAATTGATCCCTTTCAGTTAAGCTTGCAATTAGAAGTTCATCTGCAAGTTCTGTCGTATTCTTATCATCTGCGTAAAGCAAAGATTTAGACTGTGGAAATATATGACAAGAAGAGGCAGGTATGCCTTCAACTGCTTTAATATATGGATACAAAGTGTGTGATTTCAACAAGTAAGGGCTGAAGATATTATTAATGTCATTAGTAAGACCTCTATGATACCAATTAATGATGTTACTGGAGATACTATTGCCAGCCAAACGTCTATAAGCACTTGAATCGGAAACAGTAGGAATATCATACCAATAATTATCAGCAGAAGTATGCTTTATCAATTGATTGCTTAATGCAACCAAATCAAAATAGAAGCCATTCCAGCATTTATCAAAGTTATTACAATAGAATTGAGAACCTAACGAAACTCCTTTAATGTAAATACCATCACCCATTTTTATCATTTGGTTATTATAAACCAATGCATTTTTGATTGTATTTAAATACATACCAAATATCCTTTGGTGATAAGTAGCATCTGGCATTAAAGTGGATTGAAAAGTGTTTTCGAATAATTTGGCATAATTACAGTTATACATAGCAATACCATAATTATATAGCGTAGAAGGAGTAAATGTTGAATAAGTAATAATATTATCCTGTAAAATACAATGTTTGAGACCATAAAAAGCTCCATTGCAGTTACGCACGAGAATGCCCGAACGTGTATAACCGTTAACATCACCAATATAATTATAACTAACATCTAAAACTACAGTAGCGTTTGGATTTGTTTGCTCTGCAACAATATTATAATTGTGAAGATTATCAAGCGTATCATAATTAATTGTACTTTGATAATCATAATTATTCATGACAATTGAAGGGTTGTCGAAATCCTTTAAATGAACACCAATATGAGTAATGTCACCAAACAAATTGCCTATAACAGTCATTTGTGTGTGATAAGCATAAATAGCTGTATTGCTATTTTGCACAGTGCTCTTCTTTATAGAAACAGCATTAACTAATGGCATTAAAGGATGTGCTGCATCTAATTCGAGTTCAGTTTTACAAAACAACGCTGCTTCATTAGGCTCACTACCATTATATGAAGGAGCATTTAGGCTAGTATGATATATTGAATCAAAAGTATTGTTGACAATATATACCTGTGATTTGCGTGTTTTAATACCCCATTGCAAATGCGAATAACTATTAAGTTGTGTACTGTCACCTATATATAGGTTATAAACGGTGTCAACAATAATACCTGTTAAATGACTATTTGCATAATATCCAGGGAAGCTTGGGTTTTTGATAAAATTAGTAGCTACAACAAAACCTTGATGCCCTGCCGGAGCAAATTTTAAACCATTAAATCTATATTGCCATGGAGGATTGTAATTGTGCACATACAAACTTACACTATCATTGATAAAATTAGTGGAAGTGATTTGATAATTGCCGCCATTTGAAGAGACCACAGCATTTTTAGCATCTCTGATTGTATCATTAATCAATATAACTTTTGCAGTGTAATCATCTGTATAAAAACCATTCCATGGGCAATCGCAAGTCTGTCGGATATTACAATTAATAAATTCTAATGTTTTGCCCGGCTTTACATATATCTTAGCATTAGTACCTAATCTTATATTATGACAATTAGTAAATATAATATTCCTATCAATAGTAGTAATACCATTAAAAATAATAGTGTTATTATTGCTGATAATAAAAGAAGTGCTGTCAAAATAGTTTATGATTTGATTTGCTGTAAGCGAACTTAATTGAATAGGGTTATGTATACAGCTGTTTGGATCTAAGTACAATATGCCATGAAAAACATGACAGCCTCTGTAAATATCATAACCATCAACACTAACAGTGCCAGGCCCCATATAATTCCAATTTATGTTAGCAATATTAGCAGGAGAATTAGATATCATACTTGTTCCATTAGGAAGATGCCAAATAAAATTAACATAAGGTGTTAGCGTGTCGAAAGAAAAAGTTACCAACGATTTGCATTCATCTGTCCATTTAGCTGTAAGGTTTAGTCGGGTAGGTGTAATTACGTGTATATAAAAGGTTCCTGAAGTCTGACAACCTCCTACATCTGTTATTACAGTATAACTTGTACTTCGGAAAGGCGAAACGGTAATAGTTGTAGTATCAGGATAAGCGCCCGGAGGATTGGAAGACCAAACGCAATTTGATGTTGTATTGCCATTTACAGAAGCTACAATGGTTGCTGATTGACCTAAACACAATGTGTAAGGGTTTGGAAGATTGAAATCAACAGGAATGATATAAACAAAAAAGGAGCCGGTAGTTTGACATCCGTTTGCATCTGTAGTAACGGTATATGTTGTGCTTACTAATGGTGCAACTGTGATAGTTGGAGAATTTGAATAAATTACAGGATTCCCTAGTGGATTTGAAGACCAGTGACAATTTGATGTTGTATTTCCACTTACTGATGCTGTTATAGTAATTGATTGTCCTGAGCAGGCAGTAAAAGGAGATGGCATATTAAAAGTCACAGGAGTAGCTTGATTAACATTTACTGTTACACTTCCTGTATATTTACATCCATTAGCATCATAAGCTGTAAGAAAATAGGTAGTTGTTACGGTTGGTGTAACGGTAATACTTTTAGTGTACGAACTAAAACCTACCGAAGAAGTCCAAAGCTGATTCACAATATTAACTGTTGGTATCGTATCTGTTATAGTTATTGTTTGTCCTAAACAAATATTGGTAATTTCAGGATAATTAAACTTAACTTTAGGTTTTATAATTACTTTATCTATTAATAGTTCGCCGATTGTAGCATTTGTAGTTCCCATATTATCAACATCAGGATAAATAACTAACTTTTTTATCGAAGTATCGTTATACGAGAAAGTGATAGGACCTGCATTATGCCAATTACCGCCATCATATTCAATAAGTGATGAATCTATTTTAATAATATTGCTTGTAAAGCTAGGCTTTAAAGCATTATTAAGATTGTTGGGAGTAAAATCAGTTAGACTGATATGCAATGCAGTTTTACTATTATATGAATCGTTTGAAAGCTTTTTGTATGCATATGTAATTTCATAATCAACGTTTGGCACAAGTGTAGTAGCTAAATTCTGATAGATGCCCACACCGGTATATATTCCATTGATCCATTCCGCTTTTAAGTAGGCACTATTATTATAAGTCATTCCATTAGCTGTAGTTATTGATGGTTTTCCCCATCCAGACTGCCATCCGTAAACTCTATTATAGTAAAAAGGAGCTACATCATTAGAAGCATTAAAAACATCAGGACTTAGACATTCAAATTCGCCATTTTTAATAAAATTGCACCTTTCATCACATGGAAAGAAATTCTTATTGATTGCAATATTTGTTGGTAAAGAGGAGTTATTTACAGAAATTACATCAATAGCAGTTTTTTTCTCCTGAGCATAAATACTACTTGTCAAACCTGTTATCATCAGTAGAGTGACTAGAGCAAATCTTCTAATTTGTTTTTTCATATTGGTTGCATTCAATTGTAGTAGTAAAATATTTTCTTAACTTAATTTCGTATATTAGTCTTAATGAACAATAGTATGTCTTTTGTGAATATAATTATTGCAATATTAAATAAAAATTTAAAACAATCATTAAGTTTTTGCAATATTACTATTAATTTTAGATTCAACTGTTATAATATTTCTAAAATTTGTTATGAAATTAGTAATTACATAAATCTATTTTTACTTATAGTATAACTAAATTTTTGTAAAATTGTTTGTTATTGAAAAAATAAACATTTGAAACCACTACTTTTAGTATGTTTTTTACAATATCAATACAGTTTTGTTCCTATTATATTAAGGTGTTGATTTAATTTTAATTTTATTAAAAAAGATTAATACAATTGTGTTTTTTATCATTTAATTTGATAATATTTCTGTTTTTAAAAATAAGAACTCTCGTAAGGATAATAACGAAAGCTCTTATATTTATATATTCTATAATTTCAAGCATATAGCAGTTATTTGTATCAATGTTACACTTATATACATACAAGTGACACATAGATGCATCCAAGTGTCACATATATACAT